>JAEXUU010000523.1 GCA_023452965.1 Pseudomonadota bacterium
GCGTGCCATCGGGGCGAATCGCGACCGTGCGGACCTTGCGGGGCTCGCCGAGTCCGGGGACGGGCGGAACCGGAATCAGACCCGGCTCGCCGGCAGCCATCGCGGCAGCGGCCTGGTCGGACGAGACCGGGCGCGACGACATCGAGCGGGCCGCCTGCTGCACGTCGACCGGCTGCTCCTCGCGGGAGACCACCTTGGTCTCGGCGCCGACGGCGTCGGCCGAGCGCTCGTAGATCTGCTTGTTCTGGTTCGGGATCTCGGCACCGCCCGGGTTCACCGGCGCGACCTTCGTCGGCGCGTTGTCGGCGCTGATCACCGGCGGCTGGCCGTCGGGGCCCGCTGCCGGGCGCGAATTGCGGAACGTCATCGCAAGGCCGACGCCGGCGACGGTGACGGCAATCAGCGCGGCTGCAGCCCAGAGCCCCTTGCGCGAGCGCGGCTTCTCGTAGTCGCGCCCCTCGTCCTCCGCCTGCGGCTGCTCGGCATATTGCGGCTGCTCGGAATAATCCTGCGGCAGCGCGTGGTCATAGCCGACCGGGTAGCCCTGCCGGGCGGCCTCGTCGAGATCGCGCGGCTCTTCGGGCACATAGGCGTGCGGACCGGCCTCGACCTGGGTCGTGTAGCCCTGCGCCTGATAGGTCTGCGGGACGGCGGCCGGCTCGTCATACTCCGGATAGGCCGCTTCCTGATGGCGCGGCTGCTCGTAATGACGTGCCTGCGCCGGGGCGGCGGGAGCGGCCGGCGCCCTCGCCGGCTCCGTGCGGCGCAGGAGCGCCTCGAATTCGTCGAGCGCCCCCATCAGCTCGGCCGGAGGCGGCGGCGAGGCCTGGACCGACGCCGGGCTCGCCACGGTCGGCCGGAACGAAGGCTCGGCACGTGGCGCCTGCCACTGCGCCGGCGCTTCCATCGCAGGCCGTGCCGGAGCGGCAGCAGCAGGCGCGCTGCGGCCGCTGAACAATTCCTTGAGCGGATCGTCCTGGCCGACGAGCCTGGTCAGCTCCATCAACGGGTCGTTCGCAGCACCCGGCTTCTGCGGCTGGGCCGCGCCGCGCAGCTGACGCTCGAGGTCGTCGAGGTCGAGGGCGAAACGGTTTCTAGCTGGCTCGCTCATGACATGATCCATTCCAGCGCGCTGCCAACGCCATCAAAGAACGACGGCCGCACGCGGTCAATCTGACGAAAGCCCGGCCGGCCCGCCTTCCGGCATGCCCAACCAATCCCGCTCCCGCATCGATCCCGGCAAGCGCTGGCCGGATCTTCTGATCCGCAGGGCGCCCGAGGCGACGGGGGTCAGACCCGTCAGCGCATCTCTTCCGGCGCCGTCACACCGACGACCGCCAGACCGGAAGCAAGGACGCTGCGCACCGCATGCACGAACGCCAATCTTGCTGCGGTCGACTTTCGATCAGTTTGATTAACGAACCGTAATTGCGGCGAGTCTTTGCCCTTGTTCCAGAGCGAGTGGAAGGCACTCGCCAATTCGTGGACGAAGAAGGCGACACGATGGGGCTCATGTGACGAAGCCGCGGCATCGATCATCCTCGGATAGGCGGCAATCATCTTGACGATGCCGATCTCCGCTTCGTCGGTCAGCAAGCCGAGATCGGCCTGCGCCAGCGCCTGCGGCGAGAGGTCGAGATCCGGGAAGGCTTCCTTCGCCTGGCGGAAGATCGAGGCGCAGCGCGCATGCGCGTACTGGACGTAGAAGACCGGATTGTCCTTCGACTGCTCGACCACCTTGGCGAGGTCGAAGTCGAGCGTCGCGTCGTTCTTGCGGAAGATCATCATGAAGCGCACCGCGTCGCGGCCAACCTCGTCGATGACCTCGCGCAGCGTGACGAAGTCGCCGGAGCGCTTCGACATGCGGACCTGCTCGCCATTGCGCAGCAGGCGCACGAGCTGGCAGAGCTTGACGTCGAGCGCGCCCTCGCCGTTCGTCACGGCCTTGACCGCCGCCTGCATGCGCTTGACGTAGCCGCCATGGTCGGCGCCCCAGACGTCGATCATCTCGGCGAAGCCGCGCGTGAACTTCGACCGGTGATAGGCGATGTCGTTGGCGAAATAGGTGTAGCTGCCATCCGACTTCAGCAGCGGCCGGTCGACATCGTCGCCGAACTTGGTGGCGCGGAACAGGGTCTGCTCGCGGTCCTCCCAGTCCTCGTCCTTCTGGCCCTTGGGCGGCGGCAGCCGGCCCTCATAGATCAGGTCGCGGGCGCGCAGATCCTCGATCGTCTGATGCACGGCGTCGGAATTCCCGTCCCTGCCCTGCAGCGAGCGCTCCGAGAAGAAGACCTCGTGGACGACACCGAGCGCGGCGAGATCGTCGCGGATCATCGCCATCATGCCGTCGATCGCCGCCTGCCGCACGGTCGGCAGCCAGTCCCACTCGGCCTTGCCGAGCAAGGCCTGCCCATGCTCGCGGGCCAGCGCCTGCCCGACAGAGACCAGATAGTCGCCGGGATAGAGCCCCTCCGGGATCGCGCCGATCTCCTCGCCGAGCGCCTCGCGATACCGCAGGAAGGCGGAGCGGGCGAGGACGTCGACCTGCGCGCCGGCATCGTTGATGTAGTATTCGCGGGTGACGTCGTGGCCGGCGAAGGCGAGCAGGGCCGACAGCGCATCGCCGAACACCGCTCCGCGGCCATGGCCGACATGCATCGGACCGGTCGGATTGGCCGAGACGTATTCGACATTGATCTTCGGCGCCGGCTTCGCACGGCCCCGGCCATGCTCGGTGCCGGCCAGCACCGCCGACTTCAGAACCGCGGTGAAGACGGCCGGCTGCAGGGTGAGGTTGATGAAGCCCGGCCCGGCGATCTCGGCCTTGAGGACATCGGCATCCTTGGCGAGCTCGGCGACGATCAGCTCGGCGAGCACGCGCGGCGCCATGCCGGCTTCCTTGGCGAGCACCATGGCGGCGTTGATCGCGAGATCGCCATGGGCCGGGTCCTTCGTCGGCTCGACCACGACTCGCGCCAGCGAGAGGCCGGCGGGGATGCGGCCGGCCTCGGCCATGCCGGAATGGATGGCGGCGAGGCGCGCGGAGAAAGTCTCGAAAATATTCATGGCGACCAGCGATTTTCGACGGAGATTGATGGATTTCGAAGGAATAACCGGCCCGGCCCTATCGCAGCGACGGGGTGGCGTCAAACAGGCGCCGGTGCTCGTCGAGCGCGTACCAGTCGGTCATGCCGGCGATGTAGTCGGCGATTCGGCGCGCCCGGCGCCCCTCGTCCAGGCTCTTGCAGTCGGCCGACCATTCGCCCGGCATCGCCTCCGGCACGGCGCTGAAGCGCTCGAACAGGTCTCGCACCACATCCGCCGCCTGCTGGCGGATCAGCCTGATGCGCGGATGCCGGTACATGTTGGGGTAGAGGAAGTTCTTGATCGCCTTGTCGGCCGCGGCGATCCCGTCCGAGAAGGCGACGACCGGCGCCCCGGCCCGGCGGATCGCGTCGACATCTGCCGGGCGGAGCTTCGCGATCAGCGCCTCGGAATTGCCGATCACATCCTCGACGAAGCGGGTGATGACGCGCCGCACCAGCTCGTTGGTCGCGCGCGGCTTTTCCAGCCCCGGATGCAGCGCCTCGATCTCGTCCAGCAATCCTGCCAGGAAGGGCACCGCACGCAGCTCGGACAGCTCGAACATCCCGGCGCGCAGCCCGTCGTCGATGTCATGGGCGTTGTAGGCGATGTCGTCGGCGAGCGCCGCGGCCTGAGCCTCGGCCGAGGCATGGCTGTCGAGCCAGAGATCCTGCTTGGCCTGATACTCGACGATCGCCGCCGGAATGCCGGTCTTGGCGTAGCGCGCGACCGGCCGCCCCTGCGCGTCGAGCAACGGGCCATTGTGCTTGACCAGCCCTTCCAGCGTCTCCCAGGTCAGGTTCAGCCCGTCGAAGCCGGCATAGCGCCGCTCGAGGCGCGTCACGATCCGCAGGGTCTGGGCGTTGTGGTCGAAGCCGCCGAAATCCTTCATGCATTCGTCGAGCGCGTCCTCGCCGGTATGGCCGAAGGGGGTGTGGCCGAGGTCGTGCGCCAGCGCCAGTGCCTCGGCGAGGTCCTCGTCGAGCCCGAGCGCCCTGGCCAGAGCGCGCGCAATCTGCGCGACCTCGATCGAATGGGTCAGGCGGGTGCGGAAATGATCGCCCTCATGGGCGACGAAGACCTGGGTCTTGTGCTTCAGCCGGCGGAAGGCGGCGGAGTGGATGATGCGGTCGCGGTCGCGCTGGAACGGGTTGCGCGTCGCCGAGCCCGGCTCCTCCACCAGCCGGCCGCGGCTCGTCGCCGTGCGGCAGGCATAGGCGGCCCGCCAGCGATCGCCGGGCTCGCGCGGATGAGACTGGTCTGATGCTGGCGCCATCATCGCTTGCTACCTGTTCGCTCGCTGCCTGGCCGCCCACCGGCGGACGCGGCTTGAACGGGCGCCCGCTGGCCATTACCTTTGTGGTCGAGGCAGGAGCAAGGATGTTCTGCGCATGACCACCGTGATCGAGGCCAATCCGCACGCGATCTCGCTGACCGACAAGGCGGCGGGGCGCATCGTCGCGGTCATGGCCAAGGAGCCGCCCGGCTCGATGCTGCGCGTCAGCGTCGCCGGCGGCGGCTGCTCGGGATTCCAGTACGTCTTCGACATCGACCGGGAGAAGGCCCCCGGCGATCTCGTGATCGAGCGCAGCGGCGCGACGGTGCTGATCGACGAGACCTCGCTCGACCTGCTCGAAGGCTGCACCATCGACTTCGTCGACGATCTCGTCGGCCAGTCCTTCAAGATCACCAATCCGAACGCCACCGCCTCCTGCGGCTGCGGCACGTCATTCGCGCTCTGACCCGATCTCCGGACCGGTGCCACGCCGGCAGCCGGAGTTCGAGGGTGCACGCTTCGCCGCCGTTTGCTCGAAGCACCGAGATCGTCTGGCCATGGCGCCGTCAGTCGACAGCGGCCAATTCCAGCCGGCGCGATATCGCGATCTCCTCCAGGAAGCGCCGGTCGTGGCTGACGACGAGCAGCGCCCCGTCATAGGCACGCAGACCGCCTTCGATGATCTCGATCGACTCGATGTCGAGATGATTGGTCGGCTCGTCGAGGATCAGGAGGGCCGGCGGACTCCCCCCGCCCAGCACGCAGGCGAGGCCCGCCCGCATGAGCTCGCCGCCGCTCAGCGTCGCCACTTCCTGCAAGGCCGCATCGGCCCTGAACCGGAAGCGGGCCAATGCGGCGCGACATGCATTCTCGTCGGCACCGGGATTGAGCCGCCGGAAATTGTCCCTGATCGAGCCTGACGGGTCGAGCATGCCGACGCTCTGGTCGAGCAGGGCCCAGTCGACATCGAGGCGGATTTCTCCCGTCGAAGAAGGCAATTCGCCGGTCAGCAGCCTGAGCAGCGTCGACTTGCCTGAACCATTGGGGCCGGTCACCGCGACGCGCTCCGGCCCCGTGATCAAGAAAGACAGATCCCGAATGATCGGGCGATGGGACGCGTAGCCGCCGCACAGGCCATCGACCCGCAACACCGTCTTCCCGGCCGCGAGCCCCGATGGCGGAACCGCGACCGAAAGCGGCTGAAGGATCTCGATGCGGCTGCGCGCCGTCTCGATCGCCGACGCAGCCTGGGCCTGTTTCCGCTCGGCCAGGAGCGCGGCATTGCCGCCGCTGTTCTCGCTGCGGTTCTGCCGGGCGCCCATCAGGATGCGCGGCATGTCGCCTTTGGTACGCTTGCGCTGGCCTGCGCCGTCCTTGCGCGCCTTGCGCTCGCTCGCGAGCTGCTTGTCCCGGGCCACCTCCGCCAGGCGCTGCTCGGCGGTCGACAGATCGTGCCGGGCGGCGGCCAGATCGAGCGCCTTCCGTTCCCGGTAATGGGACCAGTTGCCGCCATATCGCGTCGCGCCGAGGGAATTCAGCTCGACGATGGCGTCCATGGTCTCGAGCAGCTCCCGATCATGGCTGATCACGATCGCCCCGGCGCGCCATGTCGCGAGCATCGCGATCACCGCGTCGCGGCCATCGCGGTCGAGATTATTGGTCGGCTCGTCGAGGACAAGAAAATCGGGCTCGGCGAAGCGCAGCGCGGCCAGACCCACACGGGTGCGCTGCCCGCCGGAGAGCGAGGCGAGCGGCGTGGCCGGAGGCATATCCAGCCCGAATCTGGCGAGGGCCGAGGCGAGGCGCGCCTCCAGCGTCCAATCCGCTTCGGCAAGCTCGGCAGCGGTCGCGATCCCGCGCTCGGCGCGGTCCAGCACGGCCAAGGCCGGAGCGACGCCGAATAGATCCGCCACCGTCTCTGCCGCGACCTGCGACACCGCCTGTGCCAGAACCGCGAGCTTGCCGTTGGTGACGACGCTGCCCGAAGCTGGCGGCAATTCGCCCGCGATCAGCTTGAACAAGGTGGTCTTGCCGACGCCGTTGCGCCCGACAAAACCGGTGCGTTCGGGGCCGAAGGAAAGATCGAGATCGGAGAAGAGTCGGCGCCCTTCAGGCGTGGACCAACTCAGTTTGGACAGGGTGATCGAAGCAGGCATGGATACGGAGTTCCCCGGCGGCAAGGCGAAGCGGCGTTGCGGTCGGGTGGAAATCCATGTCTGCGTTCATCCTGGCTGGTGTCGTCGTCCTCGGCTACACCGAGGATGCGGCGCGTTCAAGTCTCTGGCCGGGCGAGCCCGACCGCGACGTCATTCCCGTCAGTTCGGCAGGGCGACCTGCCTGAAGACGCGCACCAGATCGGCGTCGAGCTTGCCGACCATCGTCACGAGCACGCGGTAGGCTTCCTCAGGCGCCATCGGCGCCCTGTAGGAGCGCCGTTCGATCAGCGCACCATAGACGTCGCAGATGGTGATCATCCGCACGAGATCGGAGATCTCCCCTGCCCGCAGGCCCTGCGGATAACCGGAGCCGTCGAGATATTCGTGGTGGCTGCGGGCGACATCGACGATGTCGGCCGCGAAGCCACCCTGCCGGCACAGCATCTCGTAGCCGATCTGCGGATGCTCGCGCACGATCAGTTGTTCTTCCGCCGTCAACGGCCCGGGCTTGTGCAGGATGGCGAGCGGGATACGCGCCTTGCCGTTGTCGTGCAGCAACGCCGCGCCCGTCACCAGTCGGCGCGCATGCTCCGGGAATCCGATCCGCTGGGCGAAGGCGGCCGCCAGGCCGGCAACCAGGAGGCAGTGCTGGTAGGTCGCATCGTCGTGGTCCCAGACCAGTTCGAGCCAAGCCCCGAGATCGCGCCTGTCGGCGGCACGGTTGATCGCCTCGACGCCCTCCTCGATCGCAGCGGCCGGCAAAAGTTCGCCACGGGCGGCGCTCGCCAGCATGTCGGCGACGGCCGCCGAGGCCGAGAGGAAATGCTGCTGAACCGGCTCGGGCCCGCCACCGCCATTCAGCATGCGGCCGACTTCGCCGAGCAGGACCTTGACCGGGACATCGGCCGGCAGCACGGCGCTGGCTCCGATGGCGTTCGCCTGCACCGTCGTCCGGGCCGAGCGGTCCCGCACCAGACAGAGATGGGGAACACCCGTCCGCTTGTGGCTGGCGAGCGCGCGGCGCATCGCCTCGACCGAGGCGCGGCTCGACAGATCGACATCGCTGATCAGCAGCTGCCGCGTTTCGGGGAGCTTCGCCACCGGCCGGTTCAGGTCGACGACCGCGCAGCGGCCCCAGAGCGACAGCAGTCGGTCGAGCTTGTGACTTTGTTCTGGGCGGTCGGTGATCAGCAGCACGGCGATAGGCATGTCCTCATAACGAGGTCACCCTAGCCAGGGATCCGTGAGGCCCGATGAAACGGAATCGCTCAAATTCGCCGCTTCTCGCGCAAGGCGTGAAGAATATCGGCGCGGATCAGGAGCTCAGGGCCTGCCGTCGCATCGCGCTCGCCTCGGCGTATTGCAGCAGAAGGTCCAGATCCTCGCGGGCGATATCGAAGGAATCGCCCATCTGCGCCAGGGCTTCGTCGATATCGGACGGGCTGAACGCCGCCGTCGGAACGGCCCGGGGAAGCACAGGATCGGCGCTTGGCGGACGATGCGGGTAGCTGCGGCGCGTGACCCCGTGGAAAGCGGCGCCGAGCGCAACCAGCGACAAGGAGCAGAGCCCGATCGGCACGAAGGGGAAGAGCAGCCCCCACTTCATCACGGCAGGACCGCCGAGCACGGCCGTAAGCGCGACGGCGCCGCCCGGCGGGTGCAGCGAGCGCGTCAGCGACATCACCGCGATGGCGAGCGCGACTGCCAGTGCCGCCGCGATCGTCAGCTCCGGGACCGCCCAGCCGACCGCCAGCCCGACGAAGGCCGAGATCACATTGCCGCCGATCACCGGCCAGGGCTGCGCCAGCGGGCTCGCAGGCACCACGAAAACCAGCACAGCCGACGCCCCGATCGGCGCGACGACGAGCGGAGCATTGATCGGGAACATGAAGCCGGCCGCGGCGGTGAGCGCGATCGCCGTGAAGACACCGGCGCAGGCTGCCGTGCGCTCGGCCAGCGTCGCACCGGCCAGGATCGGATGGAACAGCTTCACGGCCGGTTCTCCGGAGCCATCCCCTCGACCTTCGGGCCGAACCGGGCACGCTCCAATACTCAGTCTCGGCCGCCTCTATAATGGGCATTACGCATAAAACAACGGCAAAATCGTCAATTCACATCGCCACACGTCATTTGCCGAAATCCTGCTCCGGACGCGTTCGGCGCAACAAAAAAGGCGCCCGCAGGCGCCCTTCCGGAGAGTGTTTTTCTCAGTGCGAGCTCGGCGGCCCGCCCTGCTCCAGCCGGATCTCGGCCGCCATCAGCCCCTTCGGCCCGGGTCCATAGCGGACCAGCACGGTCTGGCCGGGGATCAGCTCGACGATGCCGTAGCGGCGCAGCGTCTCCATATGGACGAAGATGTCGGGTGCCCCCTCGCCGGCCGAGACGAAGCCGAAGCCCCGCAGCCGGTTGAACCACTTCACCACCATGCGCTCAAGCCCGCTGGTCGGCGTCACCGTGGCATTCGTGCGCGGCATCGGCATTTCGGCGGGATGGCGGCCGGCCGAGGTGTCGATCGAGAGCACGCGGATCGCCTGGCGGCCGCGCGCCTTCGCGACCACTTCGAGCACGATGCGGGCGCCTTCGGCGATGGCGTTGAAGCCGTCGCGCTTCAGGATCGTGACATGGACGAGGATGTCGCTGCCGCCATCTTCCGGCACGACGAAGCCGTAGCCCTTGCTGACGTCGAACCATTTGACGTAGCCGGCGAGCTCGACGCCCGTATCGGGGATGCCAGCCTCGGGCCCGTCGAGCCGCACGACCCGGTTGAGCGATTGGATCGGTCCGAGTGGGGGCCTCCCACCATCGCCGTACTCGTCGGACATGTGCCGCTCATCTCCGATGCGAAATCTGATTCGTCTTGCGACGATAGCACCGCAGAGGACTCGCGAAACAGCGCCAACGCTTCCATCCACATGATCGAGCCGGAAAATATACTGGGATGTCCGCCCTCGGGCCGACTTCCGCCCCCATGGGCCGACAGCTCGCCCGGGCTCCGCCACAACGGGCGAAATGACGGCGCGGTGCGCGGCCATGCTCGTGATCGGAGGCCGACGGCCACCCGCCAAGCCTGTGCTGCAGGCAGGCCGTCGCAACTGGAAACGCCGTTGGGTAAGCCGAGGTTAAGCGCGACTGCCTACGGTGCGCCCGCGTGGCTCCGGGGGGCCGCTTCGAAACGGCTCCAGGCGGGATGGGCGACATGTACAAGCAGCAGATTTGGGATCAGGTGCGGGCGCAGGCGGTTGTGACGCCTGCGATCTACGGAGCGGTGGATTTCGACGCCGTGCCGGAGCGCTTCGCCGGCGCGGCCGGTGATCCGAACGAACTGCGAACCGTAGGCGAGGCCGAGCGAGCCCAGCTTCTCGCCGACGACCGCCTGATGACGCTGATCCGCGCCTACACCTTCATGGGTGATCGCGTCGCCGACCCCTATGCCGCCCTGATGCCGGAGTACGGCTTCAAGCGGCTGATCGAGATGCTCGACCAGGCCTGCAGGCACGGCATCGATTCCGTTGCGGGTGCCCCGCCCGAACTGCGCGGCTTCATCGCGGCGATGGAGACGGTGCCCCACTGGCTCGACATGGCGATGGTCGAGGAAGGCGCGCGCGTCGAGCGCGCGGCCATGGCGATCATGAGCCCGATCGCCATCCGCGCCGCCTTCATCGCGACCTTCATGAACCGCTACGCCGCGCTTCCGATGGCGCTGACCGGGACGCTCTCGAACGAGAGCGCCGCGAGGCGCGTCAAGGAGACGGCGACCTTCTTCGCGACCTCGGTGCTGCCCGGAGCGCTCGCCCGTGGCGGCGAGGGCTTCCGCGCGGCGGCGATGGTCCGCCTGATGCATTCGATGGTGCGCTTCAACGCCATGCGCAAGGGCCGCTGGGACGTCTCGGTCTACGGCATCCCGATTCCGCAGGTCGATCAGATGCCGGCCGGTCTCATCGGGGTCACCATGATGTCGGCCGACGTGATGAGGCAGGGCCGCAGCGAGTTCACGGCGCAGGAACGCGCCCGCGTCGAGCTCAGCCGCTACCGCTGCCATCTGCTGGGCCTGCCCGAGGCGTTGCTGGCGACGACGCCCAAGGAGATCGTGACGCTGATGGCCGCGAGCCTTGCGACATTGCGCTCGGGCTTCGATGACGAGACCTGCGGCAACCTCCTGCGCGCCACGCTCGGCGCCTATCTCCCGCCGGACAAGTCCCTCCCATCCCGCCTCTTCGACCGGGTCGAGAAAGGCTTCTCGAAGGTCTTCTTCGTCAAGAACTATGCCGGCGGGGACAAGGCGAAAGCGGCAAGCATGGGCGTGGTTCCCGATGCGCTGGACAAGCTCTGCTACGGCATCGCCGCAGCGGTCGCTGGCAGCCGCATGCTGGCCTATAAGCTCGCCATGAACATCCCGATGCTCTCGGCCGCGGTCGATCGGCGTCTGGTCGCGATCATCGAGAGACAGCTCGCAGCCTGGGGGCATGCGCATTTCACGACCGATGCGGCGGCTTACCGTCCGAGCACTTCCTCTGCGCCGCATTGACCGTGCGGGTACGGCCGCAGCCGTTCAGTTCGCCAGTCTTGCCAGCGCCGCGCCGATCTCGGCCCGCACCACGAGATCGGCGATGGGATCGAGATCGGTCGGCTCGCGGTTGAGGATCACGAGCCTGGCGCCGTTGCGCTTGGCAACGACCGGAAAGCTCGCCGCCGGGAACACGACCAGCGACGAGCCGGCGACGAGATACAGATCGGCCGAGAGCGTCATCTCATGGGCGCGCAGCATCTGCCCTTGTGGCATCTGCTGGCCGAAGGAGATGGTCGCGGCCTTCACCACCCCGCCGCAGATCAGGCAGTCCGGCGGCTCGCCCGAGGCCTCGAACGCGCGCCGGATCGCCTTAAGCTCATGGCGCCAGCCGCAACTCAGGCAGGTCGCATAGGTGCCGTTGCCGTGCAGCTCGATCACGGCCTCCTCGGCGATGCCCGAAGCCTGGTGCAGCCCGTCGATGTTCTGGGTGATCACGCCGGGCGAGCGCCCTTCCGCGACCAGCGTCGCCAGCGCGCGATGGCCGCGATTGGGCCTGGCATCCGGAAAATGGTCGTCCATGGCGAACTTCCGCCGCCAGGCCTCGATGCGTGCTTCCCGGCTGTGGACGAAGACGTCGAACGGGATCGGCTTGTTGACCATCCAGGGCGAGCCCGGCGAGCGGAAATCGGGTACGCCCGATTCGGTCGAGATGCCTGCGCCGGTGAAGGGGACGATCACCCGGGCGCGGTCGAGCATCGCATGCAGTTCCTCGATCGCGTCCTGTGTCTCTTCATCCATGCTGCCGGGCTCCGGATCATCATTGCTTCCCGGCGAATATGGCGGCGGGCGCCCCGCGCTCCAAGACTGCCGGCGTCCAGGCGTTGACGGCGCGGCGCGGGCGCCGCAAAGCTCGCCCATGTCTTCGCCGTCCCCCGTCTCGCTGAACCCCGATCTCATCGACACCGCCACCCCGCCGATCCCCGAGGCGCAGGGCTGGGCGAGAGCCTATGACGGCCGTCGCGGCCCGCTGATCGACCTGTCGCAGGCCGTGCCGGGCGCGCCGCCGCCGGCCGCGCTGTTGGAGCGCCTTGCCGAGGCGGCCGGCCGGCCCGACCAGACCCGCTATGGCGCCATCACCGGCGACCTTGCTCTGCGCGAAGCCTATGCTGCCGAGACCAGCGCCTTCTATGGCGCGCCGATCTCGCCGCAGGAGATCGCGATCACCGCCGGCTGCAACCAAGCCTATGTCGTGACGATGATGGCGGTGGCCCGCGCCGGCGACAATGTGCTGCTGCCGACACCCTGGTACTTCAACCATGAGATGACGCTGAACATGCTCGGCGTCGAGCCCCGCCCGCTGCCCTGCGATCCCGAACAGGCCTTCGTGCCCGATGTCGCCGTGGCCGAGGGCCTGATCGACGATCGCACCCGCGCCATCGTGCTGGTGACACCGAATAATCCGACCGGCGCTGTCTATCCGCCGGCCACCATCGCCGCTTTCGCGGAACTCTGCCGTCGCCGCAGGATCTGGCTGGTGCTCGACGAGACCTATCGCGATTTCCTGCCGGACGGGGCTGGCCGCTCGCATGAACTCTTCGCCGCAAGCGACTGGCGTGATTCGCTGATCGGCCTTTACAGCTTCTCCAAGGCCTATGCTGTGCCGGGCTGGAGGCTGGGCGCGATCACCGCCGGCGAAGCAGTCCTGGCGGAGATCGGCAAGGTGCTCGACTGCATCCAGATCAGCCCGGTCCGGGCCGGCCAGGGCGCCATCGCCTGGGGCATCGACGGCATCCGCGCCTGGCGCGAGGCCAACCGCGCCGAGATCAACGCCCGCGCCGATCTGTTCCGCCAAACCATGGCGCCCCTGAACGGCTGGAACGTCCTCGCCGCCGGCGCCTACTTCGCCTATCTCGCCCATCCGTTCGAAGGTGTGCCGGCGGCCGAGGTGGTGCGCCGCCTGGTTCAGGAGCGCGGCGTGCTTGCTCTGCCCGGCCCCTATTTCGGCCCCGGCCAGGAGCGGCACCTGCGCATCGCCATCGCCAATGTCGGCGCCGACCGGCTCGGCGAGCTCGGCGACAGGCTGAAGGGTTTTGCGCTCTGAGCGCGGGGCCGGGCCTCGACATCTCCACCACGCTGTCGTCCCGGACGTAGCGGAGCGGAGATCCGGGATCCATGCCTGAGCCTCGCCGATAAGGGTTCAGGCATGGGTCCCGGGTCTCCCTTCGGTCGCC
>JAEXUU010000593.1 GCA_023452965.1 Pseudomonadota bacterium
TCGCAGCCATTGGCCTTGGCCTGGCGCATCAGCGCGATCATCCGGGCGACGGCCGAGGCCCGGCTCTCGTCGCGGTGGATCGGCCCGAGCTGGGCGGCGGCAACGGTCAGGATACGGCTCATGCCCAGCCCCTCCTCAGGGCTACTTCGAAGATGACAGGGGGCTGCTCCGGCGCCGCTTCTGCGCCGATTGCGGGGCCATGGAGGCGGGCGTAGCATCGCCTTGTCGCTCGCCGGCGCCGCCGCGAATGGTCGCCTCGCGGTTTCCGGACGGTCGCGACGCCGGGGACATTGCGATGACGACGTTCAATGTCGTGCGGTTCCGGATCAAGCCGGGCCGCGAGGAGGAATTTCTCGCAGCCCATCGCGACGGCAAGGCGGCCTGGCCGGGCCTCGCCGAAGGGCACATGATCCGCACCGGCGAGCGCGCCTATTGCCTGATCGGCCGCTGGCGCGACGCGGAAGCGCTGAAAGCGGCGCGGCCGGAGATGATCGCCACGCTCGACAGCTTCCGAGACACGCTTGAGGATCTGGGCGACGGGCGCGGTGTCACCGATGCGGCCTCCGGCGAGAGCGTCGTCGACCTGCTCCGTTGATCGCGGGGCAGGACCGCGCGCCGCCGCTCCGCCCTCAGGCAGCACGGCCGACCTCCTCGGCGGAGCGGCCGACAATGGCACGGTAGACCTCCGGATCGGTCGCGCCCTCGGTGCCGTAGCAAAGCACGCGGGACGAGGCGTCGAGCTGAAGCGCGTTGCGCAGAGCGGGATCGCGCGCCGCCTTGATCAGGCCGGCGAGCCCGGCGACGCCGGATTCGCCGCCGACCACGCCAAGCGTCGCGAGCTGGCGCATGGCATCGGCGGCGGCCGCATCGCGCACCGTCATGAAAGCGTCCGCGCCGGGCTGGAGGATGCGCCAGGCCAGGATCGATGGTTCGCCGCAGGCAAGCCCGGCCATGATCGTCTCGAGATCGCCGCCGACCGCGGTGACTGCCCCGGCCCTGGCCGACTCAAGCAAGCAGGCGGCATTCTCCGGCTCGACCACCACGAAGACCGGCCGCGCGGCGCCATGGCGCTCCCAGCTATCGGACAGCACCGCCGCCGCGATGCCGCCGACGCCGCCCTGGGCGAAGACATGCGTCGGACGCGCGCCCTGTGCCTCGACCTCGTTGGAGAGGACGGAGTAGCCCTGCATCACGTCCTTCGGCACCTCCTGATAGCCCGGCCATGAGGTGTCGGAGACGATCTGCCAGCCATTCGCCTTGGCAGCCTGCGCGCAGGCGCGGACGCTGTCGTCGTAATTGCGGCCCTCGCGGACGACGGTGGCGCCATAGGAACGGATCGCCTCCGCCCTGCCCTCGCTGACATTCTCGTGGATGTAGATCACCGCCCTGACGCCGGCGCGCCTTGCGCCCCAGGCGACCGAGCGGCCGTGATTGCCGTCGGTCGCGCACGCGACCGTCAGTCCCTCAGGGCCACGCGCCGCCAGCAGCCGGTCGACGGCATAGGCGCCGCCGAGCGCCTTGAAGCTCCGCAGGCCGAAGCGCCCGCCCTCGTCCTTGTAGAGCACCTGGCCGAGATCGAGCGCATCGGCGATGGCCGGAAGATCGCGCAGCGGCGTCGGCGCATAGCCGTCCCAGGCCGAGATCGCCTTATGGGCGGCACGGCCCTTGTCCAGGGAGAGGATGGCACGCAGCTCATCGCCGTAACGCGCCTTCCGGTCGAGCCGCGGATTGAGGAGGAAATCGGGACCGGAGAGGTCTGAGCTGGCGTCTGGCATGGGTGGATCGTCGGCCTCGCGCGGCCTCTCGGTCAAGCGTCGGCAAGCGCAGGCGCGGCCTGCTTCAGGAGCGGGTTATCCGCGGCCGGCAGGTCGTGCAGATGGCAGGCCGCGACATGGCCCTGCGCCATCGGCCGCAACTCCGGCTCCTCCGAACGGCAGCGGTCGAAGACGTAAGGGCAGCGCGTGTTGAAGCGGCAGCCCTTGGGCGGATTGATCGGGCTCGGCACGTCGCCCTTGAGCAGAATGCGCTCGCGCCTGACCTTCGGATCGGGCACCGGCACCGCCGAGAGCAGCGCAACTGTATAGGGATGGCGCGGCGCGCCGAATATCTGCTCCTTGGTACCCATCTCGACGATCTTGCCGAGATACATCACCGCAACGCGGTGGGTCATGTGTTCGACGATGGCGAGGTCGTGGCTGATGAAGAGCAGGGCGAGGCCGAGCTCCTTCTGCAGGTCGCAGAGCAGGTTGACGATCTGCGCCTTGACCGAGACGTCGAGCGCCGAGACCGCCTCGTCGCAGATGATCAGCTCGGGCTCTGCCGCGAGCGCCCGGGCGATGCCGATGCGCTGGCGCTGGCCGCCGGAGAACTCGTGCGGCCAGCGATTCACCGCGTCCCGCGGCAGGCCGACCTTGTCCATCAGCGCCATGGTGCGCTCGGTGACCGCGTCCTTGCCCTGGACGATGCCGAAATTGGTGATCGGCTCGGCCAGGATGTCACGGACACGCATGCGCGGGTTGAGGCTGGAGAACGGGTCCTGGAACACGACCTGGACCCGCTGGCGCAGCGGCCGGAGCTTGCCCGTGGAGAGCTGGTCGATGCGCTGTCCGTCGAGCACTACCTCGCCGGAGGTGATGTCGAACAGGCGCAGGATCGCCTTGCCGACGGTCGACTTGCCGCAGCCGGATTCACCGACCAGCGACAGCGTCTCGCCCTTGGCGATCTCGAAGGAGACGCCGTCGACGGCGTAGACATTGGCGGTGATGCCGGAAAGCAGGCCGCCGCGGATCGGATAGTGCTTCTTGAGGTCGTTGACCTGGAGGATGGGCTGCGTCGTGCTCATGCCGCGACCGCGTCCTTCGGCGCATAATGGCAGGCGGCGATATGACCGGCGGCCTTGAGTTCGAGGCCGGGCGCGACCTGGCGGCAGAGATCGGTCGCCTTCGGGCAGCGGCCGGCGAAGACGCAGCCGTCGATCCGCTTCTTCAGGCTCGGCACCAGACCGGGGATTTCGGAGAGGCGTTCGGTATGCCCGGAGAGCGATGAGCCGAGCTTCGGCACGGCGCCGAGCAGGCCTTGCGTATAGGGATGGCGCGGATTGGCGAAGAGCTCGCCGACCGGCGCTTCCTCGACCTTGCGGCCGGCATACATCACCACGACCTGGTCGGCGACCTCGGCGACGACGCCGAGATCATGGGTGATCAGCATAATCGCGGCGCCGACGCGGGCCTTGAGATCGCGCATCAGGTCGAGGATCTGGGCCTGGATGGTGACATCGAGCGCGGTCGTCGGCTCATCGGCGATCAGGAGCTTCGGCGAGCAGGCGAGCGCGATCGCGATCATTACGCGCTGGCGCATGCCGCCGGAGAGTTGATGCGGATACTCCGCGACGCGCCGGCGGGGCTCGGGAATGCCGACGAGCTGCAGCATCTCGACGGCGCGCTCGGTCGCCTGCGCCTTCGACATGTTCTGGTGCAGCCTGAGCGTCTCGCCGATCTGGCGGCCGACGGTCAGCACCGGGTTGAGGCTGGTCATCGGCTCCTGGAAGATCATCGAGATCTCGTTGCCGCGGATCTGCCGCATCTCGGCGTCGGAGCATTCCAAGAGGTTGCGTCCCTGGAAGCGGATGGCGCCGGCCATCTTGCCGGGCGGCTCCGGGATCAGCCGCAGGATGGACATGGCGGTGACCGACTTGCCGCAGCCGGACTCGCCGACCACGGCGAGCGTCTGCCCCGCCTCGATGGAGAAGGATACCCCGTCGACGGCACGGTTGATGCCGTCGGGCGTGCGGAAATGGGTCTGGAGCTTGTCGATCTCGAGCAGGGCCATGGTCAGAGCCTTTTCGCCATGCGCGGGTCGAGCGCGTCGCGCAGGCCGTCGCCGAGCATGTTCACGGCCAGGACGGTCAGCGAGAGGAAGATGGCGGGGAAGAGGATGATGTGCGGGCGGACCTGCCAGAGCGCACGGCCCTCCGCCATGATGTTGCCCCAGGACGGGGTCGCCGGCGGCACGCCGGCCCCGATGAAGGACAGGATCGCCTCGACGATCATCGCGCTGGCGCAGATATAGGTCGCCTGCACGCTCATCGGCGCCAGCGTATTGGGCAGGATGTGGCGGAAGACGATCATCGGCGTGCGCGTGCCGGCGGCGATCGCAGCATCGACATAGGGCTGCTCGCGCAGCGAGAGCACGACGCCGCGGACCAGGCGCGCGACGCGCGGGATCTCGGCGATGGTGATCGCGATGATGACGTTCTGCACCGAGCCGCGGGTCAGCGCCATCAGCGCGATGGCGAGCAGGATCGGCGGGATCGACATCATGCCGTCGATGATCCGCATGATGATGCCGTCGGCCCAACGCACGAAGCCGGAGAACAGGCCGATGACCAGCCCCGCGACCGAGGCCAGGATCGCGACGCTGAAGCCGACCAGCAGCGAGACCCGGGCGCCGTACATGACGCGCGAATAGATGTCGCGGCCGAGCATGTCGGTGCCGAACCAGTAGAGCTCGGAGGGCACGCGGGTGCGCCGCGCCGTCGAGATCGCGGTCGGGTCGACGGTGCCGAGCCAGGGTGCGAACAGGGCGATGAAGAACATGATCAGCAGCAGGAAGCCGCCGATCGCGATCGAGGGGTTCTTGCGCAGGAAGCCGGTGAAGCCGGGCAGCGGCTTGCGGGCTTTCAGCACATCTGGAAGCGCGGGCGCAACCGCGAGATCGGCGGGCACGGGTGCGGGGGCTTGCGCGTTCAATAGCGTATCCTCGGATCGACGAGGGTGTAGATCAGGTCGACGGCCAGGTTCACCAGCACGTAGACGAAGGAGAAGATCAGCACGACGCCCTGGATGACAGGGTAGTCGCGGCGCAGGATCGCATCGAGCGTCAGGCGCCCGAGGCCGGGAATGGCGAAGACGCTCTCGGTCACCACCGCCCCGCCGATCAGCAGCGCGACGCCGATGCCGATGATGGTGATGATCGGCACCGCCGCATTCTTCAGTGCGTGCAGGAAGAGGATGCTGTTCTGGGCCACGCCCTTGGAGCGGGCGGTGCGGATATAGTCCTGCTGCAGCACGTCGAGCATGGTGGCGCGGGTGATGCGGGCGATCAGGGCGATGTAGACGGTGCCGAGCGTGATCGCGGGCAGGATCAGGTTCTTGAACCAGGGCCAGAGCCCCTGCGCGATCGGGGTGTAGCCCTGCACCGGCACCCAGTCGAGCTTCAGCGCGAAGGTGTAGGCGAGCAGATAGCCGATCACGAAGACCGGCACGGAGAAGCCGAGCACCGCGAAGCCGACCACGGCCCGGTCGACCCAGGTGCCGGCCTTCCAGGCGGCGACGACGCCGAGCGGCACGGCGATCGAGACCGCCAGGATCAGCGTCAGAACCATCAGCGAGAGCGTCGGCTCGATGCGCTGGGCGATCAGTGGGGTGACGGGGAGCGAGGTTAAGATCGAGGTTCCGAGGTCGCCCTGGAGGACCCGGAAGAACCATTCGCCGAAGCGGACGAGATCGGGCCGGTCGAGGCCCAGGCTGGCGCGGATGCGCTCGACATCGGCAGGCGAGGCCTGGTCTCCGGCGATCACGGCGGCCGGGTCGCCGGGAGCAATGT
>JAEXUU010000606.1 GCA_023452965.1 Pseudomonadota bacterium
GCCGGCCGCCGGCCGCCCCCCCCTCGACTGCTCTCCCATTTGTGTTCCATGGAAGTTTGCATGCTTGCAGCGTTTCCGCTCACGGCTGGGTTGTCAAGCTTCCATTCTTGCTTGCATGGAAGTAATCCGCGTGCTCAATCGGTGCTGGAGGTGGCCATGGCCGAGCTTGCGCGGGCGGAGATCTCAGGAGACGGGGCCAGGCGCGGTTCGCTGGTCGACGAGGCCTATGCCGCGCTGAAGCAGGCGATCCGCGATACCGTCTTCGCGCCGGGCTATCAGGGCTCGGAGCAGGAGATCGCGGTCCGCCTCGGCATGAGCCGGACCCCGGTGCACGAGGCGATCATCCGCCTGCAGGAAGACGGGCTGGTCAGGGTACTGCCGAAGCGCGGCGTGCTGATCTGCCCGCTGGCACCGCAGGATATCCGCGAGATCTACGAAGTCGTCATCGCGGTCGAGTCGATGGCCGCGGAACTGCTGGCCGCACTTCCGGACAGCGACCGGGCAGCCGTGGCAGACGAGCTCGAGGCCGCGACGGCGGCGATGGAGCGGGCGCTGGCGGCGGACGACCTCGCCGGCTGGGCCGAGGCCGACGAAACGTTCCACCGTCTGCTGGTCGAGCGCTGCGGCAATGGCCGCCTGCGCCGCATCGCCCAGACCGTGACCGACCAGGCCCATCGCGCCCGCATGCTGACCCTGAAGCTGCGGGCGCGGCCGACGGGATCGGCGCAGGCGCACCGCCTGATTGGGGAAGCGGTGAGGGCCGGCGACGCCGAGGCGGCGCACCGGCTCGCCCGCGCCCACCGCGTCGCGGCGCGCGACGAACTCGTCCCCCTGATCGAGCATATCGGCCTGCGCCAACTCTGAGCTGCGCTCAGGCCGGTGCGGCTGCGGGAGCTCGCGCCTGCGGGTTCTGCTTCAGCAGCTGCGGATCGAGAGGGAGAAGCTGGACGAGCGGGCACGCCGGCCGAGCAGGGCCGCGCCGCTGGGTAACGGCTCCTCGAGCTTGAGTGGGCGCTGCGCCTCGTTGTCAGCGCAAGACGCTTGGGGGCAGCGGCGGCTCCGCGCCGAGCAGCGTGATCGTCACCCGTTGGTTCGGCGCGATGTAGGGATTGTCGGGGAAGACCGGCTCGGTGTCGGCGCGTCCCGCCACGGAGGTGAAGCGGTCGTTGGGGATTCCGGCACCCGACAGGATCTTGCGCACGGCGAGCGCGCGCCCGGCGCTGAGGCTCCAGGAATCGACGCCCCGCACCGAGCCCGGGCGCGCGGCGGCCGTGTGGCCCGTGACAGACAGCTGGTTGGGCAGCCGGCGCAGGGTGGGCGCGAGCCCTTCCAGCACGCGACGGGTGCGATCATAGGGGTCGACCGAGCCCTGAGGGAACATGGAGCGGCCTTCCTCGTCCACGAGGGAGACGTTCAAGCCCTCCTTGGTCGGCTCGATCACGATGTTGCGCGACAGCTCGGCCATTTCGGGCATGTTCTGGAACGCCTGCCGCAGGCTGGCGGCGGCGCTGTGCTGGGCCTGCGCGCCGGCGGCCGGGCGGTTGACCTCGCGGTCGCTGGCGCGGCCCGAGCTGGCCCGGCGCGCTCCGTCCTCCTGCCCGGTGATGCCGCTCGCCGTCTCGCGGGGCGCCGACGACTTGTTGCCTGACGTGTCCAGGGCGGTGCCCATCAGGACGCCGCCAGCGCCGCTGGTGCTGGCACTCACGGCCCCCGGCGCGAAGTATTCAGCCAGGCCGACCTTCTGCTCCTGCGTCGTCATGCTGATCAGCCACATCAGCAGAAAGAACGCCATCATGGCGGTCACGAAGTCCGCATAGGCGATCTTCCAGGCCCCGCCATGGTGCGCATGTGCGGCCTTCTTGACCTTCTTGATAATGATCGTTTGGGCGGGCTTGGCCATCGCGTCCCTGCTGGTGATTGGGTCAGATGTTGGCAGGCAGATCGGCGGTTGCCGCTTCCACTTCGCTGAAGGTCGGGCGGACGTCGCTCATCAGAGCCTTGCGGGCAAATTCTACCGCCATCACCGGCGGCTGGCCGCTGATATGGGCGAGGAGACCTGCCTTGAGCGAAAGGTAGTACTTGGATTCCGCCTCGAAGATGCTCTTGAGCGACTGCGCCATGGGCCCGAAGAAGCCGTAGGCGACGAAGACGCCGAAGAAGGTGCCCACGAGCGCGCCGCCGATCAGATGTCCCAGCACCTCCGGCGGCTCGGTGATCGACCCCATCGTCTTGATCACGCCGAGCACGGCGGCGACGATGCCGAGCGCTGGCGTTCCGTCGGCGATCGACTGCATGGCCGCAACAAGACGCTCCTGCTCCTGGTGGTGCGTCTCCAGTTCCTCGTCCATGAGAGCATCGATCTCGTGGACGTTGTCGGCGCCCATCGTCAACATGCGCATGTAGTCGCAGACGAACTCGACTGCGTGATGGTTCGCCGCAAAAGTCGGGAAGGCGTTGAAGAGCGTCGATTCGCTCGGATTTTCAATGTGCTGCTCGACCGCGAGCATGCCCTTCTGCTTTACAAGCCTGTACAGGGAATACTGCATCGCCAGAAGTTCGACATAGGCCTCCCGATTGTACTTGGGGCCTTTCACGAGCGTACCAAGCATGGTGGGGACGGACTTGAGCACCGGCCCGGTGTTGCCGATGATGAAGGCACCCATCGCTGCACCGAGGATG
>JAEXUU010000637.1 GCA_023452965.1 Pseudomonadota bacterium
TCCGCTACAGCTGAGGCCTGCGATGAAGCTCAGAGCCAATCTCGTGATCGGGGGAGCGCTGTTCGCGACCGTGGTCGTCGCCGGCGCCCTCGCTCCTTTCCTCGCCCATACCGACCCGGTGATGGACGCCAATCTGATGAATGCCGAGGTCGCGCCCGGCAGCGAGTTCTGGTTCGGAACCGATGCGCAGGGGCGCGACATCTACAGCCGCGTGCTCTATGGCGCGCGAATCTCGCTGACCGTCGGCATCGTCTCGCAACTGATCAACACGGTGATCGGCGTCTGCCTTGGCCTCTCCGCCGCCGATTGGGGCGGCGGGGGGGGTGATTTCGTCCACGGCCTGACCAATCTGATGCTGGCGATCCCCTCGCTGATCTTCGCGCTGGCGATCATGGCGATTCTGACGCCGGGGCTGACCAGCCTGCTGATCGCGCTCGGGCTGACCAATTGGTCCTATACCTGCCGGCTGTCGCGGGCCTCGGCGCTGTCCCTGAAGAGCCAGGGCTATGTCCAGGCCGCCAAGGTGCTGGGCTATGGCGACATCCGGATCATGCTGACCCAGATCCTGCCCAATATCCTCGGACCGATCATCGTCATCGGCACGCTCGGCATGGGCGGCGCCGTGCTGGCCGAGGCCTCGCTCTCCTTCCTCGGCCTCGGCATCCGCCCGCCCTTCCCGAGCTGGGGCTCGATGCTCTCGGACGCCCGCGACCAGATCACCACCGCACCCTGGATCTCGATCTTCCCGGGGCTGGCCATCTTCATGACCGTGCTCGGCCTCAACCTGCTCGGCGATGGCCTGCGCGACGTGCTCGATCCCCAGTCGCGGGCGCGCACGGCATGAGCGGCGAAGCGCTCCTCAAGGTCGAGAACCTCAGGCTCGACCTTGTCGTCGGCAGCCGCCGCTTCGGCGCGGTCAAGGACGTGAGCTTCAGCATCGGCCGCGGCGAGACCTTCGGCCTGGTAGGCGAGTCCGGCTGCGGCAAGAGCATCACGGCGCTCGCCCTGATCGGCCTCTTGCGCGCGCCGCTCGCCTTCGGCGGCGGGCGTATCCTGTTCAAGGGCCGCGAGATTCAGAACCTGCCCGGCAGCGAAATGCGCAAGCTGCGCGGCTATGCGATCTCGATGCTCTTCCAGGAGCCGAAGACGGCGCTGCACCCGCTCTCGCCGGTCGGCCGCCAGATCGCCGAGATGTTCGTGCTGCACAAGGGCGCGACCTGGCACGAGGCCGAGCGCAAGGCGGTCGAGGCGCTCGCCAATGTCCGCGTGCCCGCCCCGGACCGGCGGGTGAAGGACTACCCGCACCAACTCTCCGGCGGCATGCGCCAGCGCGTGATGATCGCGATCGCCCTCGCCTGCCGGCCGGACCTCCTGCTCGCCGACGAGCCGACGACTGCGCTCGACGTCACCGTACAGGCCGAAATCCTGGAGCTGATCCGCGACCTCTCGGCCGCGCAGGGCACGGCCGTGCTGATGATCAGCCACGACCTCGGCCTCATCGCCAATATGTGCGCCCGCGTTGGCGTGATGTATGCCGGCCGCCTGGTCGAGGAACGGGCGGCGCAGGAAGTCTTCCGCGCGCCGAGCCATCCCTACACCGGCGGGCTCGTCGCCTCGCTGCCTTTGCTCGGCGCCAGAGCAAGCCATGGTCGCAGCCGGCTAAAGGAGATCTCCGGCGTCGTGCCGGCGGTCACCGCCTTCCCCGAGGGCTGCCGCTTCAACCCGCGCTGCCAGGCAAGGACCGAGATCTGCATCGCAGAGGATCCCGAGGAGACCGCGCTGCCGAGGGGCGGCAGGGTGAGGTGCCATCACCATGCCTGAGAACGACGCGATGATCCTGAAGGTCGAGGACCTCGCCGTGCATTTCCCGCTCGGCGGCGGTCTGCTCGGCGGCAAGCGGCGCACCGTCCATGCCGTCGACGGCGTCGACCTACACCTCAAGAAGGGCGAATGCCTCGGCTTGGTCGGCGAATCCGGCTGCGGGAAGTCGACGCTCGCGCTCTCGATCCTCGGGCTGCAGGCGCCAACGCGGGGTCGCGTCCTGCTCGACGGGGTCGACATCGCCGCGCCCGGCGTCGCCCGCAAGGCGCGGGCCCGCATCGTGCAGATGGTCTTCCAGGACCCCTACTCCTCGCTCAATCCGCGCCAGACCGTTCGCCGCACGCTGGAGGACCCGCTGCGCCTGCACGGGATCACGGACAAGGCCGAGGTCGACGGCCGGATCGAGGAAATGCTGCGCCATGTCGGCCTGCGGCCCGAGCAGGCGGCGCGCTATCCGCATGAATTCTCCGGCGGCCAGCGCCAGCGCATCGGCATCGCCCGGGCGCTGATCCTGAAGCCGAAGATCGTGGTGCTCGACGAGCCTGTCTCGGCGCTCGACGTCTCGATCCGGGCGCAGATCATCAACCTGCTGCTCGAGCTGAAGGAGACGATGGAGCTCTCCTACATCATGATCAGCCATGATCTCGGCGTGGTCGAGCATATGAGCGACCGGGTGGCGGTGATGTATCTCGGCCGCATCGTCGAGACCGGCGGCTGGCACACGATCTTCACCGCCCCGCGCCACCCCTATACGCGCGCTTTGATCGCGGCGATTCCCGACCCGTTCGGCGAGCGGCCGGGCGTCAAGATCTCCGGCGAGCTGCCGAACCCGCTGGAGCCGCCTTCCGGCTGCCGCTTCCATCCGCGCTGCCCGGAAGTGCGCGACATCTGCCGCAAGCCTCCGACGCCCCCCCTCGGCGAGATCGCAAGGGAACACGAGGTGCGCTGCCTGCGCGCCGCGGAGCTTGCGTGATAGGCTAACCGCATCGAATGAGAGACCGACCTTGACTGCCATCGACCTCGACGACGGCCCGCTCGAAAGCGTGCGCTTCACCGGGCTGAAACCCGGCCCGAAGCTGATCGTGCTCGGAGCCGTTCACGGCAATGAACCCTGTGGCCCCACCGCGATCCTGCGCGCGATCGAGGATTGCCGCGCCGGGCGGCTCAAGATCCTGCGCGGCGAGGTCACCTTCGTGCCGGTCGCCAACCCCAAGGCCTGGCGCCAGAAGACGCGGGAGGGCGACCGCAATCTCAACCGCGACCTGCGCGAGAAGCCGCTCGCCAATGATCACGAGGACCGGATCGGCAATCATCTCTGCGCGCTGCTGCGCCAGCACGATGCTCTGCTCGACATCCATTCCTTCCGCGGCGAGGGCGAGCCCTTCGTCTTCTTCGGGCCGCAGAACAATCGCGGCGAGCTCGAACCTTTCGCGCGGGCGGAGGAGGAAGCGGCGCTCGCCGGCTGCCTCGGCGTCGCCATCGGCATCCATGGCTGGCTCGACAACTATGCCCGGCTGCTCGCGATCCGCGCCCGGCTCGACGTGCCCCGGCTCGCCGTGACCGAGGGCTATGGCACGACCGAGTTCATGCGCTTCTGCGGCGGCTATGCGGTGACGCTCGAATGCGGCTCGCATGACGACCCCACAGCTGGCGAGATCGGCTATGCCGCGATCCGCAACACGCTGGCGCAATTACAACTGGTCGATGCCGAAAAGCCGGCCGTCGCCCTCAGGGATGTGATCGAAATGGTCGACGTCCTGGTTTGCGAGACGCAAGGCGACGCGGCCGAAGGCCCCTGGCGGACCGGCGATGCCGTGCCGGCCGGCGCGATCATCGCCCGCCGCGCCGACGGCACGCCGGTCACCGCGCCGCGCGACGGCTTCGTGATCTTCCCGAACAAGGCGCCGAAGCTCGGCGAGGCGATCTGCCATTTCGGCATCGCCGGCAGGCGCGGCCTCGGCACGGCGGGCTGAAGTCCACCCGGCAAGCCGGCCCGCCGTTCAGCGGGCGGCGACCTCGACGAAATCGTCGCCATCCCAGCTCAGCCGCTTATGGCAGGGCTGGTAACCGGCAAGATCGCAATAGCCGCCATGCAGGCTAAGCTCGAGCACGGGCCTGCCTCTCGCCTGCTTGATCGACCAGGCGCGGACATTGTCGCCGTAGACCTGGCGATAGCCGCCCGCGCCCGACATGAAGATATCGAGCGTGCAGCCGCCGGAGCCGCAGAACCGGTTGACCTTGTTGCCTTCGCCACAGACCACCGCGCCGTAGTCTAGGAGATAGTCGGGCAGGCCGTCGCCATTCAGGTCCGCAACACTCTGGAAGCGCGGCTTGAAGCTGGCCTTGCCGTCGCATTGCTGTCGAAGCTCCTCCCGGACGGCGGCCACCTCGGCCGGAACCTCGGCACGCTGGGCCAAGGCCCCGCCGCCCGCCAGCAGCATCGCGGCGAGCGACAGAACGACGAAACGCAAGAGCATGGGAGACTCGGCCTGGGAGGGAAACGCCGTCACATGTTGCCCCGCGCCGCCGCGGAAACAAGTCGCCATGGGGAGTTGTCCGCAGGGCGAATGTCGCAGGCTGCTGGCTCAGTCACAGCCATTCGAAACGGCTGCAGAATCGCGGATGGACAGCCTCAGATTAGAATTAATATAGTAAACATCCAATCCAACGGGCCGACAACCTAACCTCAAATCAGTGTTCGCGGTAGACAGTCACGCCCATTGCGCTAGAAGAGCGCGACCGCTTCATACGACCTTCCTTGCCGATCCCCGAAAACAAGTCCGACATCATGCGCAACGCCAAAACCATCTGCTCGACCGCCATTCTCGCCGCTGCCTTCGCCTTGCTGGCCGGCCCGACGCTTGCCCAGCAGCGCGAGCCGACCCGGCAGCCTGCCGCGCGGCCTGCGACCGCCCAGGCCGCCCCTGCGGTGAACCAGCCGAAGCCGGCCGCGGCGACGCTGCCGAACGGCGCCTCGGCGATCAACGAGGTCTATGGCGACTGGACGGTCGATTGCCGGATCACCGACGGGCAGAAGCTGTGCCTGCTGACCCAGACCCAGGGTGACAGCCGGACCAATCAGCGCGTCTTCGCGATCGAGCTACGCGCGCCGAAGGACGGCAAGGCCGAAGGCACGATCCTGATGCCGTTCGGCGTCAAGCTCGAGAACGGCGCCGTACTCAAGCTCGACGAGAAGGATCTCGGCCAGGGCCTGCGCTTTTCCACCTGCGTCCCCTCCGGCTGCCTCCTGCCGATCTCCTTCCCGACGGTCGCGACCGACGCGATGAAGGCCGGCAAGACACTGACCGCCGCGGCGCTCAACCTCTCCAGCGGCGAGGTCATCAGCTTCAACATCCAGCTTAACGGCTTCGGCCCGGCGCTCGAGCGGATCAGTCAGCTCGGCGGCTGAACGTGCGCGAGACCGGGCCTGCGCTTTCGCGCCGGCCCGGCTTCGACGGCAATCAGGGTCGCTTGGGGATATCCAGACCACGCTGGACAGCCGGCCGCGCCAGGCCGCGCTCGAGCCAGGCCGGAACGCGCTTGAGCTTGTCATATTCGACGAGCTCGCCGGCGCCATAGAAGCCGACGAGATTGCGGACCCAGCCCAGCGTCGCGATATCGGCGATGGTGTACTCGCTGCCCATCAGCCAGGCGCGGCCGGCGAGCCTGGTCTCGAGCACGCCGAGCAGGCGCTTGCTCTCATTGGCGTAGCGGTCGCGCGGGCGCTTATCCTCGTATTCGCGCCCGGCGAACTTATGGAAGAAGCCAAGCTGGCCAAAAATCGGGCCGATCGCCGCCATCTGGAAGAACACCCATTGCAGCGTCTCGTAGCGCTCGGCCGGGTCCTTCGGCAGCAGCTTGCCGGTCTTCTCGGCGAGATAGACCAGGATCGCGCCGGATTCGAAGAGCGCCAGCGGCTTGCCGCCCGGACCGTCGGGGTCGAGGATCGCCGGGATCTTGCCATTGGGGTTGAGCGAGAGGAATTCCGGCGTCCAGGTCTCGTTCTGGCCGATATTGATCGTATGCGGCTCATAGGGCAGGCCGATTTCCTCGAGCATGATCGAGACCTTGACGCCGTTCGGCGGCGGCAGGGAGTAGAGCTGCAGGCGGTCGGGATGCTGCGCCGGCCAGCGCTGCACGATCGGGAAGGCGGAGAGATCGGACATCGGGGAATTCCTCG
>JAEXUU010000694.1 GCA_023452965.1 Pseudomonadota bacterium
CATCCTCGCCGTCAACTTCGTCATCGGCGACCGCATCTTCCGCCTGGGCGACCTCGCCGAGGTGCGCCGCGGCTATGCCGACCCGCCGCAGCCGATGTTCCGCGTCAACGGCCGCGAGGCCATCGGCCTCGGCATCGCCATGCGCGACGGCGGCGACATCCTGGCGCTGGGCGCCAACATCAAGACGGCGATGGCGAAGATCACCGCCGACCTGCCGCTCGGCATCGAGCCGCATCTGGTCGCCGATCAGGCCGTCACCGTCGACGACGCCATCGCGGACTTCATGACCTCGCTCTGGCAGTCGATCGCGATCATCCTGGTCGTCAGCTTCATCAGCCTCGGCGTCAGGCCCGGGCTCGTCGTCGCGCTCTCGATTCCGCTGACGCTCGCGGTCGTCTTCGCCTGTATGCTGATCGTCGGCATCGACATGCAGCGCATCTCGCTCGGCGCCCTGATCATCGCGCTGGCACTGCTCGTCGACGATGCGATGACGACGACGGACGCGATGGTGACGCGGCTCGCGGCCGGCGAGGACAAGCAGAAGGCGGCGACCTTCGCCTTCGAGCGCTACGCCACCGCCATGGCGGCGGGCACGCTGGTCACGATCGCCGGCTTCGTCCCGATCGGCTTCGCCGCGAGCTCGGCCGGCGAATACACCTTCTCGCTCTTCGCGGTGGTGACGATCGCGCTCATCGTCTCCTTCTTCATTGCGGTCGTCTTCGCCCCTGTGCTCGGCGTCGCCATGCTGCGGGCGCCGAAGAAGGCAGCCGCCGGCCCCGGCCCTGTCGAGCGCGGCTTCCGCAACCTGCTCGCGGGGGCGATCCACCTGCGCTGGCTCACCATCGCCGTCACGCTTGGGCTCTTCGCCGCTGCTATCCTGGCGCTGCCCCTGGTGCCGCGCCAGTTCTTCCCGGCCTCCGACCGGCCGGAGCTGCTCGTCGATCTCACCGCGCCGCAGAACGCCTCGATCTATGCGAGCGAGAGCATCGCAAGCCGGCTCGACGCCACGCTCAAGGACGATCCGGACGTCGCGCGCTGGAGCACCTATGTCGGGCGCGGCGCCATCCGCTTCTACCTGCCGCTCAACGCCCAGCTGCCGAACGAGTTCTTCAGCCAGGCCGTGGTCGTCGCCAAGGACATCGCCGCGCGCGAACGCCTGCATAAGAAGCTGGAGGCGCTGCTCGCCAAAGATTTCCCGAACGTCGTCTCGCGCGTGTCGCCGCTCGAGCTCGGACCACCCGTCGGCTGGCCGGTGCAGTACCGCGTCAGCGGCCCCGACATCGCCGAGGTGCGCGACATCGCGATGAAGGTCGGGCAGGTCATCGCTGCCAACCCCAAGACCGAGATGGTCAATTTCGACTGGATCGAGCCCATGCGCGAGCTGCGCCTGCGGGTCGACCAGGACGAGGCGCGCCGGCTCGGCCTGAGCTCGCAGGCCCTGGCGAGCATCGTCAACGCGGTCGTCTCCGGCACGGTTGTGACGCAGGTTCGCGACGGCATCTACCTCGTCGACGTCGTCGTGCGGGCCCAGGACGCCGACCGCCTCTCGCTCGATACGCTGCGCACCATGCAGGTCGCGCTGCCAAGCGGGCGGCAGGTTCCGCTCTCGCAGTTCGCCACCTTCAGCTATGGGCTCGATTCGCCGCTGATCTGGCGCCGCGACCGCGTCCCGACCCTGACGGTCGCCGCCGACGTCAAGCCGGGCATCCTGCCGGAAACCGTCGTCAACGGGCTTGCATCCGGCATCGAGGAGCTGCGCAAGACCCTGCCCGCCGGCTACGGCATCGCGCTCGGGGGCACGGTCGAGGAAAGCGCGACCTCGCAGGCCTCGGTGATCGCCGTCGTGCCGGTGATGCTGCTGATCATGTTCACGGTGCTGATGCTGCAATTGCGCAGCTTCCGCCTGCTGGCGATCGTGCTCAGCATCGCGCCCCTCGGCATGATCGGCGTGGTCAGCGCCTTGCTGCTCTCGCGCATGCCGCTCGGCTTCGTCGCCCTGCTCGGCATCCTCGCGCTGATCGGCATCATCACCAAGAACGCGGTCATCCTGATCGGCCAGATCGAGAGCGAGCGCGAGAGCGGAAAGAGCATCACCGATGCGGCGCTCGACGCGGCCTCGACCCGCTTCCGCCCGATCATGCTCACCGCGGTCTCGACCGTGCTCGGCATGATCCCGATCGCGCCGACGGTGTTCTGGGGGCCGATGGCCTTCGCCATCATGGGCGGGCTGCTGGTCGCGACGCTGCTGACGCTGATCCTGCTGCCGGTCCTCTATGTCGCCGTCTTCGCCCGTGGCTCAGCCGCACCCAAGGCGGAAAAGCCCGGAGCCAAGGCCGGTACAAAGCCCGTCGCGGGAGCTTCTGCGTCATGACCCATCCTTCGGCATCGCGCTTTCGCCCCGCGGTCGCAGCGCTTCTCCTGCTCTCGCTGGCCGCGTGCCAGAACGAGCCGGCCGCGCCGGCCGAAGGGCGCTTCGTCCGCGTCGTCACGGTCGAAGCCGGCAAGCTCGCCAACGAGATCCAGCTCAGCGGCGAGATCCAGGCGGAGAAGAATGTCGGCCTCGCCTTCCGCATCGGCGGCCGCGTCACCGAGCGGCCGGTGAATGTCGGCGACCGTGTCGCCGCCGGGCAGATCGTCGCGCGCCTCGACCCGACGCTCGAGCGCAACGCCCTGACGGCGGCCAAGGCGGCGCTGGAAGCCGCCCGGGGCGAGGTCAGCACCACGCGCAGTACCTTCGAGCGCCAGGAACGGCTGATGGCCCAGGGCTTCACCACCCGGCCGCGCTTCGACCAGGCGCTCAAGGCGCAGGAGGCGGCCCAGGCCCAGCTCGAGAATGCCGAGGCCCAGCTCGAACTGGCGCAGGACCGGCTCGGCTTCACCGAGCTGCGGGCCGGCGTCGCCGGCACGGTGACCGCGCGCAGTGTCGAGCCGGGCGAAGTCGTCCAGCCCGGACAGGTCATCGCCCAGCTCGCCCGCGACGACGGCCGCGACGCCGTCTTCAACATTCCCGCCAGCCTGCTCGAGAAGAAGTCGGGCGAAACCACCGTCCGCGTCGCCCTCGCCGATGCCCCTGCCGTGACCGCGCTCGGCCGCGTCCGCGAGATCGCGCCGCAGGCCGACCCGGTGACGCGCACCTTCGCCGTCCGGGTCGGGCTGATCGACCCGCCGGAGGCGATGCGGCTGGGCTCGACCGTGGTCGGAACCGTCGAGGCGGCCACGGCCGCAATCATCGCGATTCCGGCGAGCGCCCTGACCCAGCAGGGCATCTCTCCCGCGGTCTGGATCGTCGATCCCGCGAACTCGACGGTCTCCCTGCGCAATGTCGACGTGCTGCGCTTCGATCCCAACCAGGTGATCGTCTCGCAGGGCCTCGTTCCCGGCGAGATCGTGGTCAGCGGCGGCATCCAGGCGCTGCTGCCGGGGCAGCGCATCCGCCAGCTTCCGGCGCCGGCTGCCGCCGGCCGTACCGCGGCGTCGGGCCAGCCGGCCGGGCGTCCGGCCGTTCCCCCCTCGTAGCAGGAGGAACCCTCGCTCCGCAGCGCGTGGAGAACAGCGCTTTATCCGCCCTCCCCGGCGAAAGCCCCTCTCAATCAAGCGATGCAACGATGCCCTCGTGGAGACATTCTCTGGAGATCATCCCCGCAGTCGGTGATGCGGACAGACTGAGGACGGAGTTGCTC
>JAEXUU010000747.1 GCA_023452965.1 Pseudomonadota bacterium
CTCGACCGCCCGGACCAGCGGCGCCCTGGCGAAAAGCGAAGGCTTCTTCGCCTTGAAATGCCGGGTGAGGCCGCGAGCCTCGACCATCGTCTCCGCGCCCCTGTCGCTCATGCCGCCACCATGGCGAGGTCCTCGACCGGTGCCCGGAAGCAGGCAGCCCTGTGCCCCCCACCGAATTCCCGCAGCGGCGGGCGGCTCTCGGTGCATTCGGGCGCGACGAAGGGGCAGCGCGAGGCGAAGCGGCAGCTCTGCGGCCAGCGCGCCGGCGGCGGCACCGCACCGGGAATGGCCGCGAGCTTGCCCTGGCGGGGCCCGAGCGAGGGCAGGGAGCCCATCAACCCGAGCGTATAGGGATGCTGCGGATCCTCGAAGATCCGCTCGACCGGGCCCTGCTCGACGATGCGGCCGGCATACATCACCGCGACCTCGTCGGCGACTTCGGCGACGACACCGAGATCATGCGTCACCAGGATCATCGCAGTGCCGGCCTCCTTCTGGAGGTCGCGGATCAGCTTCAGGATCTGTGCCTGGATGGTGACGTCGAGCGCCGTCGTCGGCTCGTCCGCGATCAGCAGCTTCGGGCTGTTGGCGAGGGCCATGGCGATCATGGCGCGCTGGCGCATGCCGCCCGACATCTGGTGCGGATAGGCGTTCATCCGCGCCTCCGGCGCCGGAATTCGGACCTTGCGCAGCATCTCGATCGCGCGTCGGCGGGCTTCCTCGGGGCCCACCTGATGATGGCAGAGCACGGCCTCGGCGAGCTGGTCGCCAATGGTGAAAGCCGGGTTCAGCGACGTCATAGGCTCCTGGAAGATCATCGCCATCCGGTTGCCGCGCAGCTGCATCAGCCGTTCCGCCGGCGCGCCGAGGATCGCCTCGCCCTCCAGCGCAACGGAGCCGGAGGTGATGCGGGCCGGAGGGGAGGCGAGCAGGCCCATGATCGCCAACGAGACCAGGCTCTTGCCGCAGCCGGACTCGCCGACGAGGCAGAGCGTGCGTCCGGCTTCCACCGAAAAGCTCAAGCCGTCGACCAGCGAAAGCCCTTCCGGCAGCCCATCGAAGCGGATCGACAGATCCTCGACGGCAAGCACCGGGGCTCCGGCCGGGGCCGGCCGGCCTGTCGTTTCCTGTTCGGCCTTGTTCCGGTCAGCCATGCGAGTTGGTCCCACGCGGAACCAGCGTGGCGCATTCCACGGTCCGCGTCGATAGCATCGCCGCAAACAGCACAGCTCTGACCCCTCGCGCTTTTTTCAAGCTTGCATGCATCCTGCCCCGCCGGCGGCGGCGGACGCAAGTAAGTGGCCATTCCACGGTGTTGCCGTGGCATGCATGGCTGAGGCGCGGTCAGGTCTGTCGCATCGCGGGAGAACTCTGTTATTCAGGCGCGCGTCCGGCGATCCTCCGGACGAGCCGACGACCTGAAGAGCCGACGAGGAAGCGCAAGACCATGCTGCTGGGTGTGATCGCCGACGACATGACCGGGGCGACCGATGTCGCGCTGATGCTGAACCGCGCCGGCATGCGCACCCTTCAGGTCATCGGCGCGCCGGCAAAAGGGGCGAAACTTCCCGAGGCGGACGCCGTCGTCGTCGCCCTGAAGTCGCGTACCAACCCGGTCGCCGAGGCCGTCGCCGATTCGCTTGCCGCCTGCGAGGCCCTGCTCGCCGCGGGCGCCCGCCAGATCCTGTTCAAGTACTGCTCGACCTTCGATTCGACCGCGCAGGGCAATATCGGCCCGGTGGCGGATGCGTTGATGCAGCGCCTCGGCGCCAGCCAGGCGATCGTCTGCCCGGCCTTTCCGGCCAATGGCCGCTCGATCTTCCAGGGCTATCTCTTCGTCGGCGCCGTGCCGCTGCATGAAAGCTCGATGAAGGATCATCCGCTGACGCCGATGCGCGATTCCAACCTGATGCGCCTGATGGGCGCGCAGACGCAGCATCCGGTCGGTCTCGTCGCCTATTCGGCCGTCTCGCAGGGGGCGAGCGCGGTGCGCAAGCGCCTGGCCGAGCTCGCCGCCGACGGCGTGCGCTATGTCGTCACCGACGCACTCGACAACGGCCATCTGATGGTGCTGGGCGAGGCGATCTCCGACCATGTCCTGCTCACCGGTGGTTCCGGCATCGCGATGGGCCTGCCCGAGAACTTCCGCAAGGCGGGGCTGCTGCCCTGGCGCGAGACCGCGACGCATCTCTCCGCGTCGGCCGGGCGCGCCGGCATCATCTCCGGCAGCTGCTCGACCGCGACGCGCGGCCAGATCGCTGCCGCCCGCGCTGCCGGCATTCCCGCGTTGAAGGTCGATCCGCTCGCCCTGGCCGACGGCTCGCAGAAGGCGGCGGATCTCGCCGCCTGGGCGCTCGCCCAGCCGGCCGACAAGCCCTTCCTGGTCTATTCGAGCGACGATCCGGCCGAGGTCGCCTCCGTCCAGGACAAGCTCGGCCGCGAGAAGGCCGGCGAGACCGTCGAGCACGCTTTCGCGGAGACGGCGCGTCTTTTGATCGCGGGCGGTGTTTCCCGCCTGCTCGTCGCGGGCGGCGAGACCTCGGGCGCGGTGGTGCAGGGGCTCGATGTGCGCACCCTGGAAATCGGGCCGGAGATCGATCCGGGCGTGCCCTGGACCCGCGTCGTCGACGGTCCCGAGCTGGTGGTCGCGCTGAAGTCGGGCAATTTCGGCGCGCCCGACTTCTTCCTCAAGGCCTGGGACCTGCTGCGCTGAGGCAGGGCGGCGCGCGTTTGCACTGCGGGAAACTCGTATAGGATACGGGTAGATCGGAGCGGGGGCAGGCATGGACATGGCGTTTCTCGGTGATCTCCTGACGAGCGTCGCTGATCGCGGACGGGCGCTGATCAATTTCGAGCGCTTTTCGTCCGGCCGTCGCGAGCCGCTGGCCAAGCTCTGCGAGCATCTGCTCTCGGGGCGCGGCGAGGCGTCGGGCATGGCGCTGGCGCAGGCGGTGCTGGAGGAATGGGAGCGGCTCGACGCAGCCGGCCGGCTCGCCTTCTTCCAGATGCTTCAGGACCGCTTCGGGCCCGACCATGACCGCCTCGAAGCCGCGATCGCGCGCTATCGCGAGACGCCCGACGCGAGCGCGGTGTCGGAACTGCACCTCGCCTCCGAGCCGCGCCGGCAGGAACTCTTTCGCCGGCTCAATCTGGCGCCCGGCGGCACCCATGTGCTGGTCCGGATGCGCGAGAGCCTGCTCCAGATGCTGGAGGCCGAGCCCGGGCTCGCGGTGGTCGATGCCGATTTCCGGCATCTCTTCGCCTCCTGGTTCAACCGCGGCTTTCTGGTGCTGCGCCGGATCGACTGGCACACCCCCGCCAATGTGCTCGAGAAGATCATCCGCTACGAGGCGGTCCACGCCATCGAGGACTGGGACGATCTGCGCCGCCGGCTCGAGCCGGCGGACCGGCGCTGCTTCGCCTTCTTCCACCCGCAGCTCGTCGACGAGCCGCTGATCTTCGTCGAGGTCGCGCTGACCGGCGAGATCCCGCGGCGTATCGACGATCTGCTCAGCGAGCAGCGCGAGGTCCTGCCGGCCTCGGCTGCGACCACGGCGGTGTTCTACTCGATCTCGAACTGCCAGGAGGGCCTGCGCGGCATCTCCTTCGGCAATTTCCTGATCAAGCAGGTGGCCGAGGACCTGAAGCGCGAATTGCCGGGGCTCGACGTATTCGTGACCCTCTCGCCCGTGCCCGGCTTCGCGCGCTGGCTCGGCAAGGAGCTGGCCGAGCCGGCGGCGCTCGGCCTCGGCAACGAGGAGGCTGCGGCGCTGATGGCCAAGCCCGCCGAGGTCGCGGCGCTCGACGATGCCGGCCGCGCAAGGCGCGACAAGCTCCTCGGCCAGATGATGGCGCAGTACATGCTGCGGGCGCGCACAAGCTCGGGCCGGGTGATCGACCCGGTCGCGCGCTTCCATCTCGGCAATGGCGCGAGGCTGGAGCGCATCAATGTCGGCGGCAACCTGGCGGAGCGCGGCCTGCGCGAGTCGCATGGGGTGATGGTCAACTACCGCTATGACCTCGCCGACATCGAGGCCAATCACGAGGCTTTCGCCAGCCGCAGCACGGTCGTCGCCTCGTCCGCCGTGAAGAAGCTCCTGCGCCCGGCCGGCGCCTGAACATCACGAACTGACATTGCCTGAAAGGACCCGCACTCATGGGTAACCACCTCTTCGATCTCGTCCGGGCGCGAATTCCGGCGCCGGAAGCACGTTTCGCGCTGATCGATGACGGCCGGGTCTTCAGCTATGCCGATATGGTCGCGGCCTCCGGCCGTTACGCCGGTGCGCTGGTCGCGCTCGGCGTCAAGCCAGGCGATCGCGTCGCGGTCCAGGTCGAGAAGAGCATCGAGGCGCTCATGCTCTATCTCGGCACGGTTCGCGCCGGCGCCGTCTTCCTGCCGCTCAACACCGCCTACACCCCGGCCGAGATCGAGTATTTCCTCGGTGATGCCGAGCCGGCCGTCTTCGTCTGCGATCCTGCCCAGGCGCAGGCGCTGAAGCCCTATGCAGACAAGGCCGGCGCGAAGCTGGAGACGCTCGGCGTCGGCACCGGCAGCCTGCTCGACAAGGCCGCCGCCGCATCCGCCGACTTCGCCGATGTCGCGCGCGGCGCCGACGATCTCGCCGCGATCCTCTACACCTCGGGCACGACCGGCCGCTCCAAGGGAGCGATGCTCAGCCACGACAATCTCTCGTCCAACGCGCTGGCGCTGGTCGACTACTGGCGCTTCGGCAAGGACGACGTGCTGCTGCACGCGCTGCCGATCTTCCACACGCACGGCCTGTTCGTCGCCACCACCACGGTGCTGTTCTCCGGTGCCTCGATGATCCTGCTGCCGAAGTTCGACCCGGAGCAGATCTTCAAGTACCTGCCGCAGGCGACCTGCATGATGGGCGTGCCGACCTTCTATGTCCGCCTGCTTCAGGACAAGCGCCTCGGCAAGGACACAACGGCCCATATGCGCCTGTTCGTTTCCGGCTCGGCGCCGCTGCTGGCCGAGACCCATCGCGAATGGCGCGAGCGCACCGGCCACGCCATCCTCGAGCGCTACGGCATGACCGAGACCAATATGAGCACCTCGAACCCCTATGCGGGCGATCGGGTCGCCGGCACGGTCGGCTTCCCGTTGCCGGGCGTCTCGGCGCGCGTCGTCGATCCCGAGACGGGCAAGGAGCTCTCCCGCGACGAGATCGGCATGATCGAGGTCAAGGGCCCGAACGTCTTCAAGGGCTATTGGCGCAACCCCGAGAAGACCAAGGCTGAGTTCCGCGAGGACGGCTTCTTCATCACCGGTGACCTCGGCAAGATCGATCCCGCCGGCTACGTCCATATCGTCGGGCGCGGCAAGGACCTGATCATCACCGGCGGCTACAACGTCTATCCGAAGGAAGTCGAGACCGAGATCGACGAGATGCCGGGCGTGATCGAAAGCGCCGTGATCGGCTGCCCGC
>JAEXUU010000759.1 GCA_023452965.1 Pseudomonadota bacterium
GGAATTCGGGGATTAAACGGGTCGCGCCGCGGGTCGGGTAGGCCGGCGGCGCGATAGCTGTCGTTAAGGTTGCCGTGAGGCTCAGGCGGAGGCGTCGTCGGCCTTGGCTTCGGCCTTCTTCGTCTTCTTGGCGGCAGCCTTCTTCGGCTTGGCCTCGGTGGCTTCCTCGGCGTCGTCGTCGGCGTAGAGCGCCTCGCGCGAAACCGTCTGGTCCTCGACCTTCACCTGACCGAGCAGATGGTCGACGACCTTCTCCTCGAAGATCGGGGCGCGGATTTCGGCGAGCGCCTGCGGGTTCTTGCGATAGAACTCCCAGACTTCCTTTTCCTGGCCCGGGAACTGGCGGGCACGCTCGATCAGGGCCTGTGTAACCTCGTCGTCGGCGATCTGGATCTTGGCCTGCTCGCCGATCTCGGCCAGCACGAGGCCCAGGCGCACGCGGCGCTCGGCGATCTTGCGGTACTCAGCCCGCGCCTCTTCCTCGGTGGTGTTCTCGTCGGCGAAGCTCTTCTTCGCCTCCTTCATGTCGGCCTCGACCTGGCTCCAGACGCTGCCGAATTCCTGGTCGACCAGGGTCGGGGGCAGCTCGAAGGCGTACTTGGTGTCGAGCGCGTCGAGCAGGCTCTTCTTCAGCTTGCGGCGCGACTGGGCGCCGAGCTCGCGGCCGAGCTGCTCGCGGATCGCGGCCTTCAGCGCATCGAGCGACTCCATGCCGAAGCCCTTGGCGAGCTCGTCGTCGATCTTGAGCTCGCCCGGGGCCTGCACGTCGTCGACGGTGACGGCGAACTCGGCCGGCTTACCGGCGAGGTGGGTCGCGGTGTAGTTCTCGGGGAAGGTCACCGAGACGGTACGCTGCTCGCCCTTCTTGGCGCCCTGGAGCTGGTCCTCGAAGCCCGGGATGAACTGGCCGGAGCCGAGGTCGAGCGGGATGCCCGTGCCGGTGCCGCCGTCAAAGGGCTGGCCTTCGAGCGTGCCGGTGAAGGAGATCAGCAGGCGATCGCCCTTCTCCGCGACGGCATCGTCGCCCTTGCTGGCGAAGGGACGGTTCTGGCCGGCCATGCGCTCCAGCGCGGCGTCGACATCGGCCTCGGGGGTCTCGGTGACCGGCTTGACCAGTGAGACGTCCGACAGGTCGGCGAGCTCGATCTTCGGCAGAACCTCGAGGGCGACGGTGAAGGCGAGGTCGCCCTTGGCCTCCATGGCGGCCTCGATCTCGTCCTTGTTCTCGGGGAACTTGATCTGCGGCTCGAAGGCGAGCTTCAGGCCGTGGTCGGCAACGATCTTCTGGTTGGCCTCGTTGACGGCGTTCTGGACGACGTCGGCCATGACCGAGCGGCCATAGAGACGGCGCAGATGGCCGACCGGGACCTTGCCGGGGCGGAAGCCGTTGATCTTGGCCTTGCCCTGCAGGTTCTGCAGTTCGTCATCGAGCCTCGTCTTCAGGTCGGCGGCGTTCAGCACCACCTGAAATTCGCGCTTGAGGCCCTGGGACAGGGTTTCGGTCACGTTCATCGTTCTGATCCGCCAACAGCTCGTTACTTCAATGTCCAAAGCGCGACGCCGGATGACCGCCGCCGCGCTCGCGAAATTCGCATCCTGGTGCGGGCGAAGGGACTCGAACCCCCACGACTTGCGTCGGCGGAACCTAAATCCGCTGCGTCTACCAGTTCCGCCACGCCCGCCAACCGATACACCGCGTGCGAGCAAACGCAGCGCCGCCATCGTTGGGCCGCGGTGCTATACGCATTTGCGACGGAGGATGCAGCAAGAAAATGCGACGTTTCTGCGAAGGAGCCTATCAGGCACCCACTCTCGCCAGCGGCGACGGGCCGCGCTATGTCGCTTGGTCATGAAAACCGATCTTCCCGCGACCGGCCCGCAGGCCGGACCGAATCGCCGCCAGGCGCTCGCCGGCATCGCGGGAATAGCCGTTCTGGGCAGCGCCGCGCCGCTACGAGCGCAGGCGCCGGCGGCAGCCAGCCAGGCTAGCGAGCCCGCACCCACCCCAGCGGCGCGCGAGCTGATCGCCGCGCCCGCCAAGGTACGGCTGCGGCCGGCACCGGCGACGGAAAGTGAGGTCTGGGCCTTCGACGGCAGCAGTCCCGGACCTACCTTGCGCATGAAGCTCGGCGAAACGCTGCGGCTCAACCTGCAGAACCGCACCGACAAGCCGCTCTCCCTGCACTGGCACGGACTGCGTCACGACCAGACCATGGACGGCGTCGGCGGCTTCAGCCAGGAGGCGACCGCTCCGGGTGACAGCTTCGAATACCGGCTGACGCCGCGCGATTCCGGCAGCTATCTCTATCGGCCACTCCTGCTCGGCGGCTCGTCCGAGCCGGCCGGACGCGGGCTCTGCGGCCTTCTCGTCGTCGAGGAAAAGGAGCCACCGGCGGTCGACCTCGACCTGCCGGTGCTGGTCGGCGACTGGCTGCTGGGCGACGACCATAAGCTCCTGCCCTTCCCCGCGACCGGCCAGGACGGCGCCGCCGCCGGCCGGCTCGGCAGCTGGCTCACCGTCAACGGCAAGCCGCCGCCGGAGCGGGTCGGGCTGCCGCCGGCTGCACGCGTGCGCCTGCGCCTCGCCAATGCCTGCAATGCCCGGATCATGCGCCTGCGCTTCGACGGGCTGAAAGCCTTCGTCGTCGCGGTCGACGGCCAGCCGACCGAAACCTTCGAGCCGGTGCGGGCCCAGCTGCCCTTCGCGCCCGGCACGCGCTACGACGTGATCTTCGACATGCCGGAGGAGATCGGCGCGAGCGCCAGCGTCACGGCGCTGATCGGCCCCGGCATGCCCTTGGTGCGCTTCGTCAGCGAGGCCGCCAAGCCCGGGACAAAACGCGTCGCCGCCGGCCCGATCTCGGCCCTGGCGCCGAATCCGACGCTGCCGGCCGAGGTCAGGCTGCAGAACGCCAGCCGGGCCGAAATCCTCGTCGAGGGCGGCGCCAAGGTCGGCGCGGACAACAAGCTCAATCTCGACGGCGTCGACCAAGCGCGGCCATGGCGCCTCAACGGCGGAACGGGCGATGCGCAGGGCAAGCCGCTGCTCAGCGTCCGGCGGGGCTCGCCGGTGGTGATCGGCATCACCAACAAGACCGACTTCCTGCAGCCTTTCCATGTCCACGGCCACAGCTTCCGGCTGCTGCACCCGCTCGACGATGGCTGGGAGCCCTATTTCCTCGACACGGTGCAGATTCCCGAGGGCAAGCGCCTGTACATCGCCTTCATCGCCGACAATCCCGGCCGCTGGCTGATTTCATCGACGGTGCTGGAGCGCTTCGACCTCGGCCTCTGGACCTGGTTCGAAGTGCTCTGAGCGCAGACCGGGCGCTCGCGCCTCAGCGAATCTCGACCTCGCGGCCGAGCAGGCGCGCGAGCTGCTTCAGCCGCCCGGTGACGCGCTGGCTGGCCAGCGAACGGAATTCCGGCGGCAGGCTCAGGATCAGGCGGCGGTCGTCGCAGACCAGCGTCGTCTGCGACAGGATTCCGGGCATGCCTGCCGACATCAGATAGGCGACGCGGAAGATCGCCGCGACCACATGCGCTCGCTCCAGCACGCGCGGTGTCAGCAGGCGGCGAAGGCCTTCCGCAGCCGGCGCCGCGCCTTTCAGCCCGGCATAGCGGTAGAAGGCGGTCAGCGACAGGAAGGCGCGGCCGGCATGGTCGACGCCGCTGAACGGCGCGTGGGCGATGACGTTGAGGGTCTGCTCGCCGCGATAGTCGGGATGGGCCCGCCAGCCGATATCGGAGAGCAGGCACGCGGCGATCTGCAGGCGCTTCAAGGCCGGTTCATCGTTGGGATAGGCACTGTCGAGCAGCCGCTCTGCCCAGGGGATCAGGTCCGCGGCATGGCGCGGATCGCGGGCGCGCAGCTGGTTGTAGTCCTGCGCACCGCGGAGCAAGGCGTCGGCATCCCGCTCCCCCGGCGCGAGCTGCTCATGCATCAGCCCTTCGCGAACGCCATGCGCCGAGATCACGACCTGGCGCGGGCGGCCGCGCTTGATCAGCTGGTCGAGCACGAGCGCGCCATAGGCGAGCAACGGCCGGCGGGCCGAGGAGATCGCCTCGATCGACTCGAGCATGGCGGCGTCGGCGCGCTCGACCAGACGGACGAACTCGCTCGCCTCGCGGGCCGGCACCGTGTAGCCGTGCATGACGTTGAGCGGATAGCCGGACTGGCGCTGATGCAGCGTCGCCAGCGCGCGCCAGGTGCCGCCGACGGCGAAGAAGTCACGTCCACGCATCGCGGCGAGCTGCGGGTGGTTGTCGAGATCGTCCCGGACGATCTTCTCCGCAGCCTTGATCGAGTTCTTCGCGCGGTCCATCAGTGCGAGGCCGCCGAGCGCCAGGCTGACGCCCTCCCCGACCCTGCTGCCGTCGACCGCCGCGAGTTCGAGCGATCCGCCGCCGAGGTCGCCGACCACGCCGTTCGGCCGATCGAAACCGGAGATGACGCCGAGCGCCGAGAGATAGGCCTCGCGGTCGCCCGAGATCAGCTCGATCGGCTGGCCGACCGCCGCCTCGGCGCGGGCGATGAAATCGGGGCCGTTCGAGGCATAGCGCGCCGCTGCCGTGGCGATAACGCGCAATTGCGCGACATGCATCGCCTCGCAGAGGATGCGGAAGCGGACGAGCGCCGCCAGCGCCTTCTCGACCGCGTCGGCGGCGAGCATGCCGGTCGAGGCGACTTGACGGCCGAGCCCCGCCATCTCCTTCTCGTTGAAGACCTGCCCCGGAGCCCGGGACAGGTTCTCATAGACGACGAGGCGGACCGAGTTCGAACCGATATCGATGATGGCGACGGTATCACCCAGGCTCAAACGCCCTTGCGCCTGCTCAGGCCTTCTTGCCGGAACGGCGGGAAAGGCTGCGAGGACTTGAACTGGAGAGTGATTTTCCACGACCGGACAGGCTCGGATTCGTCATAAAGTAGTTGTGGGCGTTGAACGACT
>JAEXUU010000764.1 GCA_023452965.1 Pseudomonadota bacterium
ATGTCCGCGTGCCGGCGGCCAACCTGCTCGGCGAGGAAGGCGCAGGCTTCGCGCTCGCCCAGGCGCGGCTCGGACCGGGCCGCATCCATCATTGCATGCGCACCATCGGCCAGTGCGAGGTCGCGCTCGAACTGATGGTCGAGCGCGCGCTGGAGCGGAAGGCCTTCGGCCGCCACCTCTCCGACTATGCCAATGTCCAGGACTGGATCGCCGAGGGACGCATGGAGATCGACCAGGCCCGCCTGCTGTGCCTGCGCGCCGCCTGGATGATGGACAAGCACGGCAACAAGGCCGCGCGCACCGAGGTCTCGGCGATCAAGGTCGTGGCTGCCAGGCTGCAGACCAAGATCGCCGACAGGGCCATGCAGGTCTTCGGCGCCGGCGGGCTCTCCAACGACACGCCGCTGGCCTTCATCTACAGCTGGGGCCGGGCACTTCGCTTCATTGACGGGCCGGACGAGGTGCACCTGCGCACCGTCGCCCGCGCCGAGATCAAGAAGCGCAAGGAGAGCAATCGCAGCACCTTCGCCGAACAGGGCGTGCTGCGTCCGCATGTGAAGGCGAGCGGGTCCTGACGCCCGCTTTTCCAGATTGTCGCCGTCATTCCGGACAAGCGCGAGCCGCGCGGCTCCGGAGGCCATCGCAGAGCGCGAGCTTGAGGCGTCAGCGCTCTAGGATGGCCTCCGGCGCTTCGCTTCGCTGCGGCCGGAATGACGGGCGTTGTCGTAAAGGTCCGCCCGGACACCTCAGCGGCTAAAAATACCGTGAAAGCGCCCGAGGAAGCTGCGCAGGCGCTCGTTCTTCGGATTGTCGAAGACCTCGGAGGGCTTGCCCTCCTGCGCGACCCGGCCCTGGTCGAGGAACAGGACGTGGTGCGAGACCTCGCGGACGAAGAGCATTTCGTGGCTGACCAGCAGCATGGTCATGCCGGATTCGGCGAGCGCCTGCATCACGCCGAGCACCTCGGCGACCAGCTCGGGATCGAGCGCCGAGGTGACCTCGTCGAAGAGCAGAAGGCGCGGCTGCATGGCGACCGCACGCGCGATCGCGACGCGCTGCTGCTGGCCGCCCGAGAGCTGGTAGGGGTAGTGGTCGCGGCGCTCGGCGAGGCCGACGCGGCCGAGCCAGTGCTCGGCGATCTCCTTGGCCTCGGCGGCGCTCTTGCCTTGCACCTTGGTCAGGCCGAGCATGACGTTCTGACCGGCGGTCAGATGCGGGAACAGGTTGAACTGCTGGAAGACCATGCCGATACGGGCACGCTGGGCGGAGATCTTCGTCTCGCTCAGGCGCTTGCGGGTTCCGCCCACCATCCGGTAGCCGATCGGGTCGCCATCGAGCAGGATCTCGCCGCCATCATGCTCCTCCAGCAGGTTGACGCAGCGCAGGAAGGTCGTCTTGCCGGAGCCGGAGGCGCCGATCAGCGACACCACCTGCCCCTGCCTGACGGTGAGATCGATCCCCTTCAGCACCTCGATCTCGCCGAAATGCTTGCGGACATTGGTGGCCTGGAGCAGGGCTGGCTCGGTCATCGGCAGTCGCATCCCGTTCAGTAGCGTAGATAGGAGGTCTTGCGTTCCAGCAGCGCGCCGAGCTGCGCCAGCGTGAAGTTGATGATCAGGTAGAGCACCACGGTCAGCATGTAGAACTCGACGATCATGTAGTTGCGGGCCATCTGCTGCTGGGCCGCGAGCAGCAGTTCGACGACGCCGATGATCGAGAGCAGCGTCGTGCCCTTGACGATCTCGAGCCCGGTATTGACCCAGGGTGGCAGCATGCGCCGGAAAGCCTGCGGCAGGATCACATAATACAGGCGCCGGCCGAAGGTCAGGCCGATCGCCTTTGCTGCCTCCATCTGCCCCGCCGGCACGGATTCGACCGCCCCGCGAAAATTCTCGGCGACATGGGCAGTGGCGAAGGCGCCGAGCGCGATCACGCCCGCCCAGAAGGCGGCGACGTTCACGCCGAACAGGGCGAGCCCGTAATAGGTGAACAGGATCAGCACGAGCACCGGGATGCCGCGCATCAGGTCGACATAGAGCCTGGCCAGCAGCCTCAGCCACCACCAGCCATACGACAGCGCAACACCCATCAGGACGCCGCAGAAGGTCGCCATCACGATGCTCAGCGCCGAGCTCAGCAAGGTGACACCCAGGCCGGAGAGCAGCGAGGCGCGCGCCTGCCATGCCTCGAACCAGAAGGTGCCGGGAGCCATCGAGAAATCCATCGCCGGCTCCTAGATCACGATGATTTTGGATCGAGTCGATCCAAAATCATAAAACGTGATCGATTCTAAGAGTTTAGAGCAGGATTGCTGCAAAAAACCGGTTTCCACTTTTTCGCATCCTGCTCTAGCGGATCGAGGCGTAGCGGCGCTCGACCTGGCGCAGCAGGAAGGCGATGAGATAGGCGGTGGCGAGATAGAGCGCGCTCGCCGTCAACCAGACCTCCATGACCCGGAAAGTGTTGGCATTGATCTGCCTTGCGATGAAGGTCAGCTCCGGCACCGCGATCGCCGCCGCGAGCGAAGTGTCCTTGAACAGCGAGATGAGGTTGTTGCTGACCGCCGGCAGGGTGATCCGGAACATCACCGGCAGCACGACATAGGCCTGGCGCTGCCAGGGTCGCAGGCCGATCGCCTTGGCCGCCTCGACATATTGCTTGGGAATCGAGGAGAGGCCGGCGCGGAAGACCTCGGACATGTAGGCGCCGGCATAGAGCGAGAGCGAGAGCACGAAGCTCTCGGTCTTGTCGAGGAAGTTGATGTCGAACTCCGGCAGGCCGAAATACAAAAAGAAGATCAGCAGCAGCAGCGGCGTGCAGCGGATGAACTCGACATAGGCCCAGACCGGCCCCGAAAGCCATTTCTTGCCGGAAAGCCGGGCATAGGCCGTCAGGATGCCGATGATGCAGCCGATCGCCAGCGAGATCACCGCCAGCCAGAGCCCGAGCAGCAGGGCGTCGATCAGCTTGTCCCAGTTCCGCGCGATGACGGACCAGTCGAAATGGTAGTCGATCATGGCTGGCGCGATGTTCCCGAAAGCGGCGGGCCGGGTGTCCGGCCCGCCATCGCCACGTTGCGATCAGGCGAATGCGGGATCAGGCGAATTCCTGCGGGAAGCCGACCTTCGGGATCGGCAGGTCGATGCCGAACCACTTCTTGTAGGAGGCGGCGAAGTAGTCGAAATCGACGCCCATCATCGCCTCCTTGTAGACGGTGTTGACCCAGTTCAGCCAGATCGGGTCACCCGGCTTGACGGCCGAGGCGTAGGAGTTCGGCATCCAGCCGAAGCCGGAATCGACAAAGCGGCCGGGCGCCTGCTGCATCAGCCAGCGCATCGCCGACTGGTCCTGCATCGAGGCGGCGATGCGGCGGGCGTTGAGCGCCTGCATCGCCGCGTCCGGGCTGTCGAAGGCATCGACCTTGGCCTGCGGCAGGGCCTTGCGGATCCACTCCTCGAGGAAGACGTTCTGCATGCCGCCGACGGTGACGTCCTTGCCGGCCGCCTTCAGCTCCTCGTAATTCTTGAACTTGCCGCCGCGGGCCAGCATCAGCAGGCCGACGCCCTCGCGGTAATAGGGGACGGTGAACTCGACCTGCTGGGCCCGGCCCGGCGTCACCGTCATCCATTGGACGACGAAGTCGACCTTGTCGGTGACGAGGCTGGGGATGCGGGCATCCGAGCCCTGCAGCACGAACTCGACCTTCTCGTAATCGTCGAACAGGCCCTTCGCCAGAAGCCTGGCGAGGTCGATATCCATGCCGACCAGCTTGCCGCTGGCGTCCTGGAAGTGCCAGGGCGGGTTGGTGCTGCCGGTGCCGACGATCAGCTTGCCGCGTTCCTTGACGATATGGAGCTTGCTCTTCGCCGCCGTCTGGGCCTGGGCGGAGGCCGGAGTCAGGAGGCCGGTCGCCGCCGCGCCGATCGCGGCGCCGGCGAGGCCGAGGCCGAACAGGCTGCGTCGCTCCAGGGTCAGGGCCGCCTCGTCATTTTGGGGAGTGGCGCCGTCCAAAGTTCCGTCGTCATGAATGCCCATCACGAACTCCCCTTTTTTGATCCACGTTCCCTGCAGACTTCGGCCCGCAGCATCATGAACGTGGCAAGAAAAATGCCAGCTGCAAAGCCGGATAATTCGACTTTCCGCCAAGGGAATTCGGAAGCGTTCTCAGGCGACCTCTAGGGCAGGCTCGCAAAGCCTCCTGCCTCCGACCGTTCAGGGTGGCAGGCGTCGCGATGTCGACGGACCGAACGAGGTGCGCCTGCGTGCATCGCCGGGGCCGGTATCGAGACGTGCAAGTATAAGCAACAGCGACGCCTCTGCCGAAGCGGGCAGTGGCGCGCTCTTGAGCAAACGGCGCAGCAGTTCGACGTTGCCCAGACGTCTTCGATCAGCGCGTGCAGACGAAAATCCGATCGAGCCCCTGCGGGGCAAGCGCGTGGGTCTCCGTCAAGCGATGCTCCTCGCCCTCTTTCGGCGAGAAGGAGATTTCGTCGACCTTGAAGCCGACCGCGGCGAGCTTGTCCGGAAAGTCGCGGCCATAGAGCCGGACATGGTCCCAGCCGCAGATGCTTTCGACCTCCTCCGCCGACATCTCCGGCGGCGGCTCCCAGGTTTCGGCCCTGGATTGATCGAGCGGCACCGAGAAGAATGCCGTGCCGCCGGGCTTCAGGACACGGAAGCACTCCCGGATGCCCTGGGCGTCGTTGGGCACGTGCTCGAGGACATGGTGGCAGATCACATGGTCGAAATGGCCATCGCCGAACTTGATGTCGGTGATGTCGACCACGGCGTTCGCGACCTTGCTGATCTTGATGTCGCCGGCGACATAGCCGGGATAGTGCTTCCACTGCCTGAAGAACGGTCGCTCGGCAGAGAAGTGCAGAAGGTTCTTGTCCTTCATGTCGACGCCGTTATTGCGCAGGTAGAGCCCCATGATCCGGTCGCGCTCCTTGGAGGAGCAGTTCGGGCAGCGTGCTTCCGGGCGCGGGCCGACATCGAGGAAACGCCCCTCATGGCCGCAAATCGTGCACAGGCGCTTCGGGCGGGTCTCCAGGAATTGCTTCGGTTGGCGGATCGCTGCGCGCAGATACTCTTGTACGTAGACACCGATATCCATGCCGGAAACCCCAGCCGAAACAGCCGCGCGAAGCTGCGATCCGCAGCCCCAGCGCGAGATGTCCCGGCTCCCCCCAAGTGACGACCGAACAAATCGGTGGGACTTGGGCGCCTCCTGCACCGGCATGCATCACCCAAAAGGGTGATGAAGCCGAATTTTTCTGCTGCCCCCTGCCCTGGCCGAGCACCCACGCACCAGCGGCCACGCGAGACCAGGACGCGCGAGGAAAGCGACCGCAGCGCGTTGCAGAACAGGGGTGAGGAAGCCTTGGGTGAAGAGGAGCAGGTCCGGAGTTCGGGCTTTGGGTGCCTCGTCGCCGGACAAGGAAGCGGCCGATCCAATCGGCCGATCGCTGGCTCTCAATCGGCTGCGACAGGCGGTCCGGCGAGCTGGGCCGCAACCGTTCCGAACCAGCGCGTTTCGACCTCGAAGCGCAAGGGCAGCGGAAACTCGCCGCCCTCGCGCAGCGCGATCAGGACCGAGCCCTTCAGGGGCCGCATCGCCGCCTGCCGATCATCGTCATGCCGGAAGCCGGCGATCGTCCGGACGGTGAAGCCGCAATTCAGAGCGCGGCCGTTCAACGACCCCTGGTCGCTCACCTCAACCTTCGCCGACGAGGTCATGACCGCGACCGAGCGGCGGCGGCCGTCATAGATCGCCGTCGAGCCGTCGCAGCTTTCCGTCTCCGCCACCTTTTTCAGCATTCCGGCAACGCCGGAGAGCGAGTCGACCGTGCCGCGGATCAGCTCGGGCGGGACGGCCTCGCGGTCCTCGTTCGACGGCTCCTGCCGCCGTATCGTCGGCAAGCCGCGCTGATAGAGCAATTCGCTGACATAGGTCCGGCCGCGCCACGAGCCGTTCGCGCTGTAGAGCCGAGGCTCGGGGCCGCTGCGGCCCCAGCGACCTTCCACCTTGCCCGATTGCTCCGCGGCCCCGACGAGCTGAGCCGCCCCGGAGGGCCGCGAGCGGATCTCGATGCGATAGCCGGCGCGGTCGAGCATCGCCTTCATTTCGATCTCGCCGAGAGAGACTCCGCCCAGCACCGTGACATCGTAGCGAAGGCGCAGCTCGCGCGCCGAGGCGGACGAGGGTGCTGCGCAGGCGAACGTCCCAGCGATCAGGGCACCTGCCACGATGGCCCGTGCCTGTCTCGATGCGATGCCGGCTGCCCTCCCGCCGCGCTCGGGCCTCATCATCATCGTCGGAGAGGCTGCGCGGCCTCGCAGCCGCTGCGCGTCGTCGCTGTCGCATTCGCGCCCGAGCATCCGCATCATCCCGCACAGGACCAGCTGGTCCCCTTCCCTACGTGTGACTGCCCGGTGTTACCGGGCCACGGCGATGTGCCGTTTTAGCGCGGACGACGAGAGCCCCGCCATGCACGAAGGCGCGACGAGCGCAGTCGCCGGTCGAGCCATACAGGGCCCAATGCCGGCGGGCGCCCACCGACACGCCTGGCGTTCATCGCCTCCCAGGCCGGGCAGCTGCGCACCATCGCCCGCATCCCAGGCGACGTTGAACTCCCCCGGGATTGTCAGAATTCGCGATCAAAAGAGCGTGAAGTATCGATTTGATGCACGATTTCACTACCGGCGTCATTCCGTCGAACGCAAGGTATTAGCGGTGCGTTCAGGATGGTCGTTCACTTTCAGGCTGCGAAGATCGCTTCTACGCAACAACAAGCCGGAGGAGACACTATGCGCTTAAAGCTCTTAGCCGCTGTCGTCCTTGCCAGCGGTATAGCCAACTCAGCCTACTCGGCTGATCTCCCGGTCCGACAGGCGCCTCCCGTGTACGTGCCTGTCTTCACATGGGCGGGCTTCTACATTGGCCTGAACGCAGGTGTCGGGTGGGCCAACTCCCGCAACGTCCACATCACCGGGCCTACGGTTGCCTCGTCCGGCATTCTGTCAGGTGGCGGCGGTGACGGGTCCTTCGTCGGCGGAGGGCAGATCGGCTATAACTGGCAGTCCGGCGCGATCGTGTACGGTCTGGAGACAGACATTCAGTACGTCGATATCGGCGGGCGCGTTGCCTGGGGGCCTTACGACTGGTGGCGCGGCAGGGGCGAGGATGACGGCGGCTATCTCGGAACCGTTCGCGCTCGCGTCGGTTACGCCTTCGACCGCACGCTGATCTATATTACGGGCGGCTTGGCCTATGGCGGCCTGAACAGCAACCCGCTGACGGGCAATAACACCAGCAACGTGGGTTGGACGATCGGCGGCGGCGTCGAGTACGCCTTTACCAACAACTGGTCGGTCAAGCTCGAAGGTCTCTACCTCGACACCAGTGAGGGCAGGAAGTCGAGATTCTTCGTCAACCCGCCGGGCGGAGCGCTTCCGGCGGGCACCTATACAGCGACGACCGATAGCAGCGCTGGAGCCGGCCTCGTCCGGGTGGGCGGCAACTACAAATGGTGAGCTAGACGATGTGTGCAGCCCAGTCGGCGATTGGGCTGCACACATCGGCGCTCGCGACCGCAAGATCTGGTAGGCGACGTCCGCCGTATCGCCTCGACCGAAATCAACGACAGCCAGAGCAGCTTGAGCTGCAGGCGTGAACATCGGTTTCCGACCGGTGGGCTGATGTCTACGGCGCCCCACGCCAAATTGGCGTTGCTGTGAGCGTCACGGCCGAACAGCGTCATCATTGCAGCCAACCCAACAAAGCTTAGCCCCGCCATGCCTTCCGGCATGACAGGGCTGTCGGCAGGACGGGAGCCGGCAGGATCGCGCAAAGCGCAACCCTGCCAGCAATTCCCTAGGCCGCCTCGGCAAGCTCCCCCTTACCCTCCACCCCATGCTGGCGCAGCGGCTTGTTGCCCGAGAGCTTGCGCATCAGCACGTAGAAGACCGGCGTCAGGAAGATGCCGAAGGCGGTGACGCCGATCATGCCGGCGAAGACCGCGATGCCCATGGCCTGGCGCATCTCGGCGCCCGCCCCGGTCGAGATCACCAGCGGGACCACGCCCATGATGAAGGCGAGCGAGGTCATCAGGATCGGCCGCAGGCGCAGGCGGCTGGCCTCGATCGCGGCCTCGACCGGCGTCCTGCCCTCGAATTCGAGCTCGCGCGCGAATTCGACGATCAGGATGGCGTTCTTGGCCGATAGTCCGACCAGGACGACGAGGCCGATCTGGGTGAAGACGTTGTTGTCGCCGCCGCTCCACCAGACGCCGGCCATCGCCGCGAGCAGGCCCATCGGGATGATCAGCAGGATCGCGACCGGCAGGGTCAGGCTCTCATACTGGGCCGCCAGCACCAGGAAGACGAGCAGGATCGCCACCGGGAAGACCAGGATGGCGGAGTTGCCGGCCAGGATCTCCTGATAGGTCAGCTCGGTCCATTCGAAGGCAAAGCCCTTGGGCAGGGTCTCGTTGGCGATGCGGGTGACGGCGTCCTGCGCCTGGCCCGAGGAGAAGCCGGGGGCCGGGCCGGCATTGATGTCGGCGCTGAGGAACCCGTTATAGCGCATCGCCCGTTCGGGGCCGGCATCGGTGCGTACGTTGAGCACGGCCGAGAGCGGCACCATCTCGCCCGAGAGCGAGCGGACCTTGAGCTTGCCGATATCCTCCTGATAGGCGCGATAGGGAGCGTCGGCCTGGACGCGCACCGTGTAGGTGCGGCCGAACTTGTTGAAGTCGTTCACATAGGACGAGCCGAGATAGATCTGCAGCGTCTCGAAGACGTCGGTGACGGGAACGCCGAGCTGGCGCGCCTTGGTCCGGTCGATGTCGGCATAGAGCTGGGGCACGTTGACCTGAAAGCTCGAGAACATGCCGGCGAGTTCGGGCGCCGCCGCGGCCTTGGCCATGAAGGCCTTGGTCGCCTCGTCGAGCGCCTTGTAGCCGAGGCCGGCGCGGTCCTCGATCTGCAGCTTGAAGCCGCCGATGGTGCCGAGGCCCTGGACAGGCGGCGGCGGGAACATCGCGATGAACGCCTCCTTGATGCCGGCGAACTCCTTGTTGAGCTGCATGGCGATGGCGTTGCCCGAGAGCGAGGGGTCCTTGCGCTGGTCGAAGGGCTTCAGGCCGACGAAGACGATGCCGGCATTGGAGGAGTTGGTGAAGCCGTTGATCGACAGGCCGGGGAAGGAGATCGCGTTCTCGACACCGGGATGCTTCAGCGCGAGCTCGTCCATCTTGCGGATGACGTCCTCGGTGCGGTCGAGCGTCGCCGCGTCGGGAAGCTGGGCGAAGCCGACGAGATACTGCTTGTCCTGGCCCGGCACGAAGCCCGACGGCACCGCGCGGAAGAGCACCACGGTCAGGCCGACCAGCACGAGATAGACCGCCATCATCGCCGTCTTGCGGGTCAGGATGCGGCCGACGCCGACGCCATAGGCCTGCGAGGAGCGGTTGAAGAAGCGGTTGAAGCCGCGGAAGAACCAGCCGAACAGCTTGTCCATGAAGCGGGTCAGCGCGTCCTTGGGGGCGTCGTGCCCGCGCAGGAGCAGCGCGGCGAGCGCCGGCGATAGGGTCAGCGAGTTGATCGCCGAGA
>JAEXUU010000790.1 GCA_023452965.1 Pseudomonadota bacterium
ACCCAGAGTGGCCTGATCGGCGAGGAGCGGACACGGCAGCTGGTTCTGCTCTTCGCGACCGTGTCGGAGCAGATCATGAAGGACATGCGCACGGCACTGATGGCTTCGGACAGGGTGGAGCTGCGGCGGCTGGCCCATCAGCTCGCGAGCGCGGCCGGTGCGGTAGGGTTCGGGCGCGTCGTCGTCCTGGCGGGCAGGCTCGAGCGCGAGGCGCTGGTCGTCGAGCCCGACGCGCTGGCACTCGCGGTCGAGCTGCTCGGCCGGGCCCGCAGCGACGCCTTCGAGGCTCTCCCGGTCTCGAAGACGAGGCGCCCGGCCTTTCGGAGGTTCAGATGTCGCGTTCGACCGGCAGCCCGAGCCTGTAGCCGATACCGGAGACGGTGACGATGATCCCGGGATGTCCGGCATCGCTGAGCTTGCGCCGGAGTCGGGCGACCAGCGCGTCGACACTGCGCGCGTCGACATCGGTGTAGCGGTTGCTGACCACCTCGATCAGATAGTCGCGGGTCAGGGCATGCTCGGTGCTTTCGACCAACGCCGCCAGCAGATCGAATTCGCCGCGGGTCAGGCGGATCGGGTCGCCGGTGAGCGTCGCGAGCTCTCGCCGCAACAGGTCCATGATGAACGGGCCGAAGGTCGCTGTGGTGCTGCGCCGGGCCGTATCGCGCTCGATCCTGCGCCGCCGAAGTACCGAGCGGGTCCGGGCGAGCAGGTCGCGCAGGTCGACAGGCTTGCTGACATAGTGATCGCCGGCGAGTTCGAGCCCGACGATCCGGTCGATATCGGCATCGCGCTGCGTCACGAAGATGATGCCGGCATCCGAAAAGGTCTGGAGCTCCCTGGCGAGCTCAAAGCCGTCACCATCGGGCAGCACGACATCGATGAAGATCAGCTCCGGCCTGAAGCTGCGGACGGCCCGCTTGGCCTGGGCGATGGTTTCGGCCTCCTGGATCTGGAAGCCCTGGTCGCTGAAATAGCCAGCGATGACCGCACGGGTGACGGGGTCGTCCTCGACGATGACCAGCCGTTCTCCCGATGTCGCGTCCATCTGCCCCGCAATCCCCGGCCGGCGGCCCCCTCCATGGCAGGTCTCGCGCTCTGGCCGGGCGGACGATCCAACAAGGATCGACCGAATTCAAGCGATTGCAGCCGCCATTGTTGACGGCTGTTCACCAGACCGTCACCTGCGGTGCCGGCTTTAGCAAGGCGTCTCGACGATCCGCAGCTTTGGCCGGCGCGGGCGCTCGCGTCTCAGCGCGGCGATGGTGGCGGCATTCGCGCAGTACTGCTGATAGGTCAGCTCCGCTTCGTCGCGGTCGAGCCTTCGGCGGCAACGTTGTGTCATCGTGCAGCTCGCGCAGACGACCGCCATGTCGCGCATCACGGCCGGCTGCAGACGGGAGAGGCGCTCGGCGTCGAACCCGGTGCTGGCGAGAAGCCGCGGCAGCAGCTCGTTCTCGGACGCATCGCGCAAGGCGAGATCGTAGAGATCCGCCTGGCTTACGGCGATGTCGCTGGCCAGTTCGCGCAGGCCATCACGGCCGAGCGCATCGAGTTCGCGGCGCGCGGAATGGCGCTGCCGCCAGCGCTGTGCGAGTTCGGAGAGATGCATGGTTTCCTCCTCCTGGAGACCAGCATCCACCAGCCGGCGGCGCGGAACATTGCTGCAGGTCAAACAGATCGGCGATCGCGCCAGCCAGCCAGCGAGGGCCCTCGGGTTCGCGGCCGGGCAAAAAGAAAGGCGCGCGCGGCCTCAATCAGGGCGATCCCGGCCAGCGCGACAGATGCGGATCGACCCCTGCCAGTTTGCATTCGATCAAAGAAGCGCGCCGCCATGCGGGGTACGAGGTAACCGGGAACAGTCGATTTTCGGAGCTTTCGATGCAGGGCGCGCACTACGCGGACGAGCGGCTTCCGCGCTACACCAGCTATCCGACCGCGCCGCATTTCAATGCCGGCGTCGACGCTGCGACCTATGCCGGCTGGCTGAAAGCGCTGCCGGCGGGGACGACGCCCTCGCTCTATCTGCACGTGCCCTTCTGCCGCTCGATGTGCTGGTATTGCGGCTGTCACACCACGGTTGCCCTGCGCGACGGCCCGATCGTCGATTATCTCGCCGTGCTGCGCAGCGAGATTGCTCTGGTCGCGGCGCAGCGTTCAGCCCCGCTCGACATTCGTCACATCCATTTCGGCGGCGGCACCCCGACGATCATCGAGCCGCAGGAATTCGTCGCGCTCGTCGCGCTGCTGCGCCAGCATTTCGCCGTGCATCCGCAGGCCGAGATCGCCGTCGAGATCGACCCGCGCCGGCTCGGCATCGAGATGACGGCGGCGCTCGCCGCGGCGGGCGTCAACCGTGCCAGCCTCGGCGTGCAGAGTTTTGACCCGGCGGTGCAGAAGGCGATCAACCGCATCCAGAGCGTCGAGCAGACCGCGAGCGTCGTTACGGGCCTGCGTCGCGCCGGCATCGAGGAGGTCAGCTTCGACCTGATCTACGGGCTGCCGAAGCAGACGCTGCAGTCCTGCCGCGACACTGTCGAGCAATGCCTCGCCATGCGGCCGGACCGGTTCTCGATCTTCGGCTATGCCCATGTCCCGGAATTCAAGAAGCATCAGCGCCGGATCGCGGTCGAAGACCTGCCGGACGGCCAGGCCCGGCATGAGCAGGCCGAGGCGATGGCCCAGCAGCTCGTCGCTGCCGGCTATGTCCGCATCGGGCTCGACCATTTCGCCCGGCCGACCGATGAGATGGCGCAGGCCCTGGCGCAGGGCCGGCTGCATCGCAATTTCCAGGGCTACACCACCGATCGTTGCGAGGCGCTGATCGGCTTCGGCGCCTCGGCGATCGGGCGCCTGCCGCAGGGCTTCGTCCAGAACGAGGTGGTGATCGGGCGCTATGCCGAGCGCGTCGCCGATGGCGCGCTGCCGACCGGCAAGGGCTATCGGCTGACCGCCGAGGACCGGCTGCGGGCGGCCTTGATCGAGCGGGTGATGTGCGATCTGGCCGTCGATATCGACGCCGTCTGCGATCAGCACCCGGTCGACCGCGGGGTGCTGGCTCCGTCGCTCGCCAAGCTCGAGGACCTGTCGCGCGATGGCCTGATCCGCTTCGATGGCAGCCGGGTGCTCTTGCCCGAGGACGCGCGCCTGTTCGTGCGCAAGGTCGCCTCGGCCTTCGACGCGCATCTCGACCAATCGCAGCGCCAGTTCAGCCGCGCGGTCTGATCTGCCGGGAGCATGCTGCACTTGCTCGGAACCACTTCGTCATCCCAGCGCTCCGCTTCGCTGCGGCCGGGATGACGG
>JAEXUU010000826.1 GCA_023452965.1 Pseudomonadota bacterium
GTGCTTCGAGGCCGACGCCTCGTTCAACCTGACCAAGCGCCAGGCCCTGCTCGCCGGCTATGAGAGCGTCCGGCCGCTCGAGGCGGCCGAGGTCGCGGCCCTGCCGGCGCTTTGCCGCGGCTCGGCGCTGCGCTTCCTTTTGACCCGCCTGGTCGACTGGCTGAACGTGCCGGAGGGCGCCTTCGTCAAGCCGCTCGACCCGCTCGAATACGATCGCAAGCTCGCCTTCCACCAGCGCGTCTCGGATGCGCGCGAATACGGGCTGCGCCGATGAGCGACGTCGTCGAAGTCTGGACGGACGGCGCCTGCTCGGGCAATCCGGGCCCCGGCGGCTGGGGTGCGATCCTCAGCTACAAGGGCAAGGAGCGCGAGCTTTCGGGCGGCGAGGCGCTGACCACCAACAACCGCATGGAGCTGATGGGAGCGATCTCGGCGCTGGAGACGCTGACCCGGCCCTGCACCGTCGCGCTCCACACCGACAGCCAGTATCTGCGCCAGGGCATCACCGCCTGGATCCATGGCTGGAAGAAGAACGGCTGGAAGACCGCCGACAAGAAGCCGGTCAAGAACGAGGAGCTCTGGAAGCGCCTCGACGCTGCGCTCAAGCAGCACAAGATCGAGTGGAAATGGGTCAAGGGCCATGCCGGCGACGAGATGAACGAGCGCGCCGACGCGCTCGCGCGGGCAGGGATGGCACCGTTCAAACCGGGGCGGTGAAGGGCGATGCGGTGGTCAACTGACTTCGGCGGTTCATTGCCGCCGGGCTCAACCTTGAGCCCGGGCCCGCTCCCATTCACCGAGCCCGGCGTCTGCCTCCAGCACGGGATCGTTCAGCGTCCAGCGCGGAATGGTGCGCATCCGGTCGAGCCCGGCGAAGACCGCGGCAAAGCCTCCATCCGGTGAGATCTCGCGGAGGGCCGCGTCGAGTTCTTGTCCGAACCCTTGAAAGCCTTCGGCGTCCACCTCGCTCAGATGAATCTGGTTCCATGTTGCGCCCAGCGAAGGCGCCTGGAACAGCACGGCGGCCGTCTCCATGGTTCTGAACGTGCCGAGCTTTCCCATGGCGACGAGCTTCGACGCAGCCGGTCCAATGTAGCGCCGCATGATCTCGCGATAGTCGCGAAGATGGGTTGGATGGACGTCGAGGTACTCGAGCGACGGCTTTCGACCCGGGCGATGCGACGACCCGGCCCAGCCTTGTGGGAAGACAAAGGAGGCAGGTGTCGTGACGAGGATTTCCGCTCGCAGCAAATGCACGCCCGGCGACTGCTGGGAGTTTACGAGCTGATAGATCGCTTCGCTCGGAACGATGTCTCGAAAGTAGACGAATTCGGCATGGCTCCAAACCGGCGCGTCGGACTGGCTCTTGAAGATCGCGTGATGGCGATAGAGGGCGCGGCCAAGGCATGTGTCCCCGAAATGCCTCCATTCGCTCGCCGCCCGTTCCAGCGTCGCCATGGCTTCCGGCGACTGCGTGTCCAAGGTTCGCGCCAGCACGACGAGACGGTCGTCCGGCTCGATGGCGACGATCTCGGTTCCGTCGATGGCATCCATTGCCTGCTCCGGCTTTGCCATGCGCTTCCTCACTCTTGCGACCCACGTCCTGGAGCTGCGTCTCAGCGCCAGCCCAGCCCCGGCGCGACATGCTTCAGGATCGCCTCGATCACATGGGCGTTGTAGTCGACGCCGAGCTGGTTCGGCACCGTCAGCAACAGCGTGTCGGCTTCGGCAATCGCCTCGTCCCGTTTCAGCTCCTCGATCAGCCTGTCGGGCTCTGCCGCGTAGGAGCGGCCGAAAATCGCGCGCGTGCTGTCGTCGATATAGCCGATCGAATCGCTGCCCTGCCCGTCGCGGCCGAAATAGGCGCGGTCGCGGTCGTCGACCAAGGCGAAGATGCTGCGGCTGACCGAGACGCGCGGCTCGCGCTGATGGCCAGCTTCCTTCCAGGCCTGCCGGTAGCCGCGGATCTGCTTCGCCTGCTGGATATGGAAGGGCTCGCCGCTCTCATCGGTCTTCAGCGTCGAGCTCTGCAAATTCATGCCGGCTTTCGCCGCCCATACCGCGGTCGAGTCCGAGGCGGCACCCCACCAGATGCGCTCGCGCAGGCCCTCGGAATGCGGCTCGAGCCGCAGCAGGCCAGGCGGGTTGGGGAACATCGGGCGCGGGTTCGGGCGCGCAAAACCCTCGCCGCGTAAGACGTCGAGGAAGACCTCGGCATGGTGGCGCGCCATGTCGGCATCGTTCCGGCCCTCCGGCGGCTGGTAGCCGAAATGGCGCCAGCCATCGATGACCTGCTCGGGCGAGCCGCGGCTGATGCCGAGCTGCAGGCGCCCGCCGGAAATGAGATCGGCCGCGCCGGCGTCCTCCGCCATGTAGAGCGGATTCTCATAGCGCATGTCGATGACGGCGGTGCCGATCTCGATGCGCTTGGTTCTAGCGCCGACAGCGGCCAGCAGCGGGAAGGGCGAGGCGAGCTGGCGGGCGAAATGGTGCACCCGGAAATAGGCGCCGTCCGCGCCCAGCTCCTCGGCCGCTACGGCAAGATCGATCGATTGCAGCAGCGTGTCGCCGGCCGAACGCGTCTGCGATTGCTGGGAGGGGGACCAGTGGCCGAAGGAAAGGAAGCCGATCTTCTTCATTGTGCAGCGCCTGTGAATGACCGCGAGCGCGGAGCCGTTCCGCAAAAAGGAAAACGCCCGAGCGGCCGGCGCCGTCGGGCGTGCTTGTCCCTGATATAGGTGCGATCCGCGGCTTCGCCCTGGCGTTCATGCACGCAAGTGAATGTCGCGATGCAATCCCGGCGGACCTGGCGGGATGGCTGTCGGCTCAGCCCAGCGGCTGCCGGTAGACAATGAAGCCCGACTTCTGCGCGACCTTGTCGTAGAGTTCCTGCGCTTGCACGTTGCTCTCATGCGTCTGCCAGTAGACGCGGAAGCAGCCCTTCTTCTCCGCCATCTGCCGGACGGCCTCGATCAGCTTGCGGCCGACGCCGCCGCCTCTTGCTTCCTCGCTGGTGAACAGGTCCTGCAGATAGCAGATCTCCTTCGGACTCCAGGTCGTGCGGTGCAGGACATAGTTGACGATGCCGATCGCCTTACCGTCGCGCAGGGCGATGAAGCCGCCCATCGGCTCGGTGCCGCCGGTCAGGCGCGCGAAGGTGGTGTCGGGCGTCTCCGGGGAGAGCGATGCCTTGTAGAAGGTCAGATAGC
>JAEXUU010000836.1 GCA_023452965.1 Pseudomonadota bacterium
CTCGACCCGGCCAAGCGCGCCGCGCTGCTGATCAAGGTCAACGAGATCTTCTGCGAAGCCAATGTGATCCTGCCGCTGCTCTCGCGCACCCGCGTCGCCGCCTCGGCGAGCAATTTGATGCACGACCATAGCGGCTGGGACGTCGACACCTGGAACGTGGCTGCCTGGTATCGCAGCTGAGGCCGGCTAAACCGCTCACGGATGGTCGAAACCGTCCGTGAGCGGCCCTCTGCCGCTTCCGCGCGAGTTGGCTCGGCCCGGTGGTGTCTTCTCGCCATCGACTCGCGCTGCTCGCTTTAGCGACCCCGTTCACGGGAACCCTTGATGGCGACTTATCTTCTGCGGCGATTGCTGATCGCCATTCCGAGCCTGCTCGGCATCAGCCTGATCCTGTTCACGGTCCTGGCAATGGCGCCGGGCGATCCGTTCTCGGAGATGGCGACCAATCCGAATGTTCCGCCCGAGGTGCGCGAGGCGCTGCGCGCCAGCTTCGGCCTCAACGATCCGATCATGGTGCGCTATCTGCGCTGGCTCTCCGCCATGCTGCAGGGCGACTGGGGCTTCTCCTTCGCCAGCCGCATCAATGTCGACGACCTGATCCTGCAGCGCGTCCCGACCACGCTCTTCGTCGTCGGCACCTCGCAGATCCTGGCGCTGTGCGTCGCGCTGCCGGTGGGCATCTATGCGGCGACGCGGCCCTATTCGGTCTTCGACCAGATCGCCAACACGCTCGCCTTCGTCGGCTTCTCGCTGCCGACCTTCTTCACTGGCCTGCTGCTGATCCTGCTGTTCTCGATCAAGCTCGACTGGTTCCCCTTCGTCTATCGCTCCGACATCGCCGCGACCGGCTGGCGCTGGTACTGGGAGATGTTCCGCCAGGCGATCATGCCGATCACGGTGCTCGGCCTGTTCCAGGCGGCTTCCTATACCCGCTATGTCCGCTCGGCCGTGCTCGACGTGATCCGGCTCGACTACGTCACCACGGCGCGCGCCAAGGGCCTCGGCGAGAAGACCGTCACGCTGCGGCATATCACCCGTAACGCGCTGATCCCGGTCGTGACGCTCGTCGCCCTGCAGATGCCGGCAGTTTTCGGCGGTGCGATCGTCACCGAGCAGATCTTCCGGATTCCCGGCATCGGCTCGCTTTTGATCGACGCGATCCTCGCCAACGACACGCCGGTGATCATGGCCGTCACCTTCGTCTTCGCCTGCCTGGTCGTCCTCTTCAACCTCATCGCGGATCTGCTCTATGGCTGGCTCGACCCTCGCATCTCCTTCGGCTGATCCGGCTGCGGCCGCCGCCGCGGCGAGCGTATCGGTCTCGCCCGGGCGCGAAACCTGGCGGCGCTTCCGTCGCCATCGCCTGGCAATGGCAAGTACCGTCATTCTCGCCCTCCTGATCCTCGGTGTCGTTGTCGGCCCATGGATCTGGACGGTGCCGATCAACGAGATCGATTTCTCGGCGCAATTGCAGGGCCCGTCCTGGGCGCATCCCTTCGGCACCGACGATCTCGGCCAGGACCTGCTGGCCCGCATGATGTATGGCGGGCGGATCTCGCTCGCCGTCGGGCTCGCCGCCATGGTGGTCGCGACGCTCGTCGGCGTGGTGGTCGGCGCGCTCGCCGGCATGTCGCGCCGCGGGCTCGATCCCTTCCTGATGTGGCTGACGGACCTTTTCCTGTCGCTGCCGCAGCTGCCGCTGCTGCTGCTGGTGATCTATCTCTTCCGCGAGCAGCTCAAGGCGGTGTTCGGCGTCGAGGGCGGCGTCTTCATCCTGATCGTCGTCGTCATCGGCGGCCTGCGTTGGATGCCGGTGGCGCGGCTGGTCCGGGCCCAGTTCTTCTCGCTGCGCGAGAAGGAGTTCGTCGAGGCGGCGCGGGCGCAGGGCGCGACCAAGACGCGTCAGATGGTCGTCCACATCCTGCCGAACGCGATCGGTCCGGTGATCGTCGCGGCGACCATCGAGGTCTCCTCGGCGATCATCGCGGAATCGACGCTCTCCTTCCTCGGCCTCGGCTTCCCGCCGGACATCCCGACCTGGGGGCGCCTGCTCTTCGACGCCAAGGACCATCTCGACAGCGCCCCGCACTGGGCGCTGTTCCCGGGCGCTGCGATCTTCCTGACCGTGCTGTCGATCAACTTCATCGGCGACGGCCTGCGCGACGCGCTCGATCCGCGACGGGTGATCTGAAGGAGAGAATGCGAATGCCAGGCCGGAGGACCGGCCTGCACAATGTCGTCGATGTGATCGTGTCGAGGGTGAGCGCTCCTGCCTTCGCCCGCACGGTGAACGGCCGTCCATAACCGGACGCACGTTCGCTTGCGGTGCGTCGCTCCTTGTTGAATCGTCCGTGCGACCTGCCATCGAGGGCCAAACCGGCTGGTCAGGGAACTCAGAGCTGATGGATGCGACCTCCCATGAGCGGCTCGTCATCGTCGAGGACGATCCCGTCACCCGCGCGGTCATCGCGGGGTATTTCACCGATCAGGGCTTCCAGGTCGAGGAAACCGAGACCGTCGTGCAGGCCCGGCAGGTGGTGCGGCGCTTCAGACCCGATCTGATCTTCATCGATGTCGTGCTGCCTGATGGAGACGGTT
>JAEXUU010000887.1 GCA_023452965.1 Pseudomonadota bacterium
GCCTTATCCGAGCCAATTGACCTATGTTCGCCGATTGCAGGCCGCCGGCTTCGAGCCGCAGCAAATCCTGCTGTCTGCCACGGACAAGAACCACCACGCCCTGGCGCGACATGGCCGGCGTGCAGCCGAGCTGGTCGCACGCGGGGAGCCGATTGGCGCCATCAGGGCGGCGCTGGAGGACGCTGGAATGCAGCCCTCCGAGTGACCAGCGAAGCGGTGATATCGGCCTTCGCAAGCCCCGGAATACTCAAATCGCCGCGCCGTCGCTGACCGTATCGGCGCCGAGGTCGACGCGGACCGCGCGCACGATCTCGGCTTCCGCTGCCGCTCCGCGCCGGCGCGGATGCGGCGCCGAAATCCGGTGCTCGGCGATGATCTGGCCGGGCGCGCCGGAGAGCACCACGACCCGGTCGGCGAGATAGGCGGCCTCGTCGATGTCGTGGGTTACGAAGAGCACCGTCTTGCCCGTGCGCTGCCAGACGCGGATCAACTCGTCCTGCAGCGTCTCGCGGGTCAGCGCGTCCAGTGCCGAGAAGGGCTCGTCCATCAGGAGGATCTCGGGCTCGACCGCAAGCGCCCGCGCAAGCGAAACGCGCTGGCGCTGGCCGCCGGAGAGCTGGTGCGGCCAGCGCTCGGCGAGGCTGCCGAGGCCGACGAGATCGAGCGTCTCCTGCGCCTTGGCGAGGCGCTCGCCCCGCGAGGCCCGGCCTTCGAGACCGAAGCCGACGTTCGAGACCACCTTGCGCCAGGGCAGCTGGCGCGAGTCCTGGAAGACAAGCGCGACCGGCCGGCGCGAACTGTCCTTCGCATGGATCGTAACCTCGCCGCCGCTCGGCCTGGCGAGCCCGGCGATGACGCGCAGCAGGGTCGACTTGCCGACGCCGGAAGGGCCGACGATGGCGAGGAATTCGCCGCGCGCGACCTGAAGGTCGAGCTTGCGCAGCACCTCGGTCGCCTCGCCGTCGCGGGTGAAGGTCAGCGACAGACCCTTGATGTCGATCACGCTTTCCAACGCAGCACCCATTTCTGGAAGGCGACGAAGGCCGTGTCGAGCAGCCCGTACAGCGCCGCCATCGTCAGCATGTAGATCACCACGAGATCGGTCGCGAGCAGGCTCGAGGCCTGCATCATCCGCTGGCCGACGCCGGCGACGCCGAAGATTTCCGCCGCGACCCCCGCCATCCAGGCCTGGCCGCGCGCGGTGCGCACGCCGACGAGGATACCGGGCATCGCCGCCGGCAGCAGGATCTTGCTCAGCCGCTGCCAGGCCGTGTGGAAGCCGAAGGCGTCGGCGACCTCGATCAGGTCGCGGTCGACGCCGCGGATCGCGCCCTGCGCCGCGAAGAACACGATCCAGAACACGCCGATCGCGATGATGAACACCGCCGCCTGCGGGCTGACGCCGAACCAGATGATCGCGAACGGCACCCAGGCGAGGCCCGGGATCGGCCGCAGCAGACGCACCACCCAGGAGCTCAGCTCCTCGGCGATCTTCGACATGCCGGTGAGCACGCCGAGCGCGATGCCGAGGCCTGCGCCGGTGAAGAGCCCGATGAAATAGTGCCCGAGCGAGCCGGCAATCGCCGACAGCCAGGCGCCGGACTGCACCTCGCGCAGGAAGGCAGCCGGCAGCGCACTCGGTCCCGGCAGGAAGGCCGGGTTGACGATGCCGAAATAGGGGATCGCCTCCCACAGCAGCAGGAAGGCGACGAGGCCCGTCAAGGCTAGGGCCGGAGCCCGCAGTGATTGCAAGATCGTTCCTATCGAATACTCGGACCTCATCCTGAGGAGCCGCCCTCGGGGTCCGGCCTTTGGCCGGCCCAAGGATAGACTCCGCGGCGTCTCGGGGGATGGTCCAGGGGGCTCCGGCAGGAGCTGGAACATCCTTCGAGACGCGGTCCCTGCGGATCGCGCCTCAGGATGAGGGATGTGCTTCAGCGCGGCGGTCTCGCAACCGCCGTCAGCCGGCCGCCTTCAGCGCGCGCTCGTAGAACTGCGTCTCGAACAGGCCGTCGAAGGGCAGTTCCTTCTCCAGCGAGCCGAGCTTGACCTGATAGGCCTGCATGGCCCGCGCCGGCTCGATGATCTTGCGCGGATCGATCTCGAACTTGCTGGCGGGGGAAACCAGCGCCTTCTGGATCAAGGCCGGGTCGACGATGCCCTTGCCGAGGGCGGCGCCGACATGCGGGGCGGCCTTGTCGGGCGACTTGGCAAGCAGGTCGGCGGCACGGACGAGGCCGTTGACCAGCTTCTGGACCGCATCGGGGTTCTTGGTGACGAAACTGCCGGAGGCAGCGACGACCGTGCCGGGCTGGCCCGGGAAAAGCTCCTCGCCGCCGGCGATCAGCTTGATGCCGGGGTTGCGGGTCTGGACGATGGTCAGCGCCGGCTCGCGCACGATCGCGCCCTCGACCGCGCCGGCGAGCACCGCCTGCTGCGTCGCGTCGATGCCCATCGGCACGATCTCGACATCGCCCTTGTCGGCCTTGGCGACCTCCCAGAGCCAGTATTGCAGCACGGTGTTGGGCACCGAGCCGGCCGGCTGGGTCGCGAGCCGCGCGACCTTGCCGGTCGCGGCCTTGTGCGCCTTGAAGGCAGCTGCCGCGGCGGTGCCGGCGGTGAAGAACTTGGCCAGCGCCGGGGCTGCGACGAAGACGTTCTCGCCGGTCGCGGTCGAGGCGACGACGCGGATGTCGACGCCGCGCGAGCGGGCGACGGCGAGCGGCGCGACGCCGGCGACATAGAGGTCGATCGTGCCCGAGGCGAGCGCCTGGATCATGTTCGGGCCGGATTCGAACACGGTGAAGGCGGGCTCGATGCCGGCCTGCTTCAGCCAGCCCTCGCCATTGGCGACGAAGATCGGGGCGGTGCCGATGATCGGGATGTAGCCGATGCGGGCGGGGATAGCCGCCTGGGCACGCGCGCCGGCGAAGGGCGCCGCAGCGAGCAGCGAAGAGCCGGCGAGCAGGAACTGGCGGCGGTCCATGGCTTAATCCCTCGATCAGTGTGTGTATTCGAGCCTATTGACGTCTGATAAAAGGATTTTCTATCTAAAGACAATAACTCGCCGGTAAAAAGAAATTTCTTCTCGTTACGCCGGTCGAGAGAGATAATTAGTCTCAAAATTCAAGGATCTAAGGAATGGATGCGATCGACCGGAAGATTCTCACCGTCCTGCAGGCGGACGCCAACATCTCGATCGCGGAGCTTGCCGACCGGGTCGGCCTGTCACAGACGCCGTGCTGGAAGCGCATCCAGCGGCTCGAGCAGTCCGGCGTCATCACCAAGCGCGTCGCGCTGGTCGCCCCGGAGCGGATCGGGCTCGGTCTCACCGTCTTCGTCCAGATCGAGACGGCCGATCATTCCGGCCCTTGGCTGGAGAAGTTCGCCCAGAGCGTCGCGGCGATGCCGGAGGTGATGGAGTTCTACCGGATGGCCGGCGATGTCGACTACATGCTGCGCGTCGTCGTCGCCGACATGGCCGCCTATGACGGCTTCTACAAGAAGCTGATCGAGACGATCCCGCTGAAGAACGTCACCTCGCGCTTCGCCATGGAGCGGATCAAGGCGACCACCGCCTACAAGGTGCCGGACCTGCCCAAGGCGTCGTGACGGCGGAGCCTGCGGCGCCAACCATGCCGCAGGGGCTATGCAAGGCTGGGAAGATCTGTTTAGAAGCTCGCCCTTCTTGAGCGAGCTTTCCGCAGGCTATGAGCAAAGTATGCAACCTTCCTGACCTGCGGCAGGCCCAAATATCAGACAAGCCGATCCTCAAGGACATGCTTGAGTCGTATCTGTCTGAGCTGTCGGCCTTTGGCGACATGGACGGCGATTACCCCTATTTCGATGCTTATTGGCAGGACGTCGATGCGAGGTGGCCGTACCTTTTTCTGGAAGGAGAGAGCCCGGTCGGTTTCGCGCTGGTGCGCGCTCCGGAGGAGGGCGGGGTCGACTTCTCGATGGCCGAGTTCTCGATCGTCCCCGGCTCGCGCCAGCGTGGCTATGGACGGATGATGGCTTCCGCGGTCATGCGCCGGCACCCCGGCTCCTGGAATGTCGCCATCATGGCCGGCAACGAGCCGGCGAAGGCGTTCTGGCCGAAGGCCATTGCGGCGGCCGGCGCGCAGCGCATCCGGCCTGGCCTTGACGAGGACGGGCCGTTCTACCGCTTCGTCATTGGCTAGCGCCGATACGTCAATTCCGGTCAGTTCTTCGATTACAGATGAATGATGTCGATGCAGATGGTTCCTAAGAGCGCACAAGTCACGTTCCGTCGCGTGACGTCGGCCAATGTCTCCGAGATTTGCGAGCTGAGCGAAACCCTCCCCGATGAGCAGAGGGATTTCGTCGCCGACAACGGCGTCTCGATCGCGGAGGGCTTCTGCTCGGAATCGGCCTGGTTTCGCGGAATCTACGCGGACGAGACCTTGGTCGGCTTCGTCATGCTGCATGACGGCTCGGATTGGGATGACGGGATCGATTGTCCCGGCCCCTATCTCTGGCGTTTCATGATCGCGCGGCCGTACCAGAACAGCGGCTTCGGAAGGCGGGCGATCCTCCAGATCGCCG
>JAEXUU010000888.1 GCA_023452965.1 Pseudomonadota bacterium
CGCGACATCCTCGCCGCCTGCGGCCAGCTCAAGAGCGAGACGGAGAAGCTCTCGGCCCGGGCCCGGCTGATGCTGGAACAGGGCGAGGCCGAGCAGCCGGCGGCGCTCGCGGGCTGACCATGCTGCGCTGGCTGCTGCTGATCCCGTTCGCGCTGCTTTTCGCGATCGGCGCCGGGTTGTTCGCGCTGCTGATCGCCAGCGTGATCTCGCCTGATCTCGGCCTTTTGATCGGCGGCGGCTTCGAGCGGCTGATGGCGGCCCTGTTCGACATGGCGGCGCAGGGCTTCGATCCAGGCCCGGCGGCGGATGCGGCGTTCTCGCTGCTCGGCCGGCTCGGCTTTGCGATCCTGGTGGCGCCGGTCCTGCTCGTCGCCATCGGCTCCGAGCTTTTCCGCTTGCGCAGCGGATTGATCCAGAGCGGGCTGACCGGCGTGCTCGCGGCGCTGCTGCCGCTCGCCATGCTCGGGCTCTCTCGCGCGCCGACCGTTGCGGAACTGCAGATCATCTCCGCGCTGTTCTTGGTCGGAGCGGCGACCGGTTTCGTCTACTGGGTGATCGCCGGGCGCGGGGCCGGCGGGGAACGGGCGGATCCAGCCTGACCCCGAAAGGACGCGAAGCGCGTCCGCAAACTCTGCGAAGCGCTTTGCGATCGCTGCAGAGCTGGCAGCAGCCAAACCAAAGCTGATTCCCCCGCCTCGCCATTCCGGACGCGCGTTGCCATGGATTCCGGTGCTCCGCGCCGCACCAGCCAGAACGACGGCGAAGACGATCGGACCATCAGGATAGAATAACTCCAGCTGTCCTGAGCATTACAGAACATTAATGGAACGGTTCAGATTTGGTTCATACCTGACGGCTAAATTATACCTATCGAACAACGGAGTTTAGCCATGTTCAAGCGTTCCATTATTCTTGCTTCGAGCTTTATCGTCATTGCCTCTTCTGCAGCCGTTGCTCAGCCGCGTTATCATGGGCCCAGCTCCAATTCCTACTATGTCGAGAAGAAGGTCATCCATGTTCCCGCTCGCGGCCATGTCCGTCAGAAGGAGGTCCGGCACCATCGCTGGGCGAAGGGCCAGCGCATGAACGACTGGCGCCGGCACAGCCAGGTGCGGGACTATCACCGCCATGGCCTGCGCACGCCGGGCCGCGGGCAGACCTGGGTCAAGGTCGACAACAACTACCTGCTGCTGAGCATGGCGACCGGTCTGGTCGCGGCGGTGACGGCGGTGCGGTAAAACCGGGAAACAGGCGGTCGGGGTTCAATCCCCGATCGCCACGCCCTCGCGCCTTCCATCGGCACCGCCGAGATAGCCAGCCGGCGTCTTGACGATCGCCTGGATGCCCGAGGTCATGTCGAGCAGGCGGACGTCATGGCCCTTGGCCTCGAGCGCCGCCTTCCAGGCTTCCGCCTCGGTGCCTCTTTCCAGTTCGGTCGGGCCGTTGCGGCTGCCGAAATTGCCGAAATCGACGGCTTGCTGCGGATCCATCTTCCAGTCGAGCAGGGCGACCAGCGTCTTGGCGACATAGCCGATGATCTGGCTGCCCCCGGGCGAGCCGGTGACGGCATAGAGCCGGCCGAAAGCGTCGAAGACGATGGTCGGCGCCATCGAGGAGCGCGGCCGCTTGCCGGGCTTGACACGGTTGGCGACCGGCTTGCCGTCCTCGATCGGCGCAAAGCTGAAATCGGTCAGCTCGTTGTTGAGCAGGAAGCCGCCCTTGGTCATCAGGCGCGAGCCGAAGCCGTCCTCGATCGTCGTGGTCATCGAGACGGCATTGCCCGCCGCGTCGACCACCGAGATATGGCTGGTGCCGTTCTCGATTCCGTCCGAGGGGGCGAGGAGCTGGGCGCGCTTGTTCGGCGGATCGCCGGCGACCGCCTTGCCCATCGATCTGTCGGGGTTCACCAGCTCGGCGCGGCCGCGCAGATAGCCCTCGTCGATCAGCCCGGTGGTGGGGACGCTGAGAAAGGCGGGGTCGGCGAGATAGAGCGCCCGGTCGGCGAAGGCGAGACGGCCGGCCTCGGCGAACCAGTGGGCGGCTTCCGGGCCCGGGCCGAGCCGGGCCATGTCTGCCTTCTCGACGATGCCGAGGATCTGCTGGACGGCGATGGCGCCGGAGCCGGGCGGGCCCATGCCGCACAGCGTGTAGACACGGTAGCGGCCGCAGACCGGGGCGCGTTCCTCGACCGTGTAGCCCGCAAGGTCTTCGAGCGTGATGTCGCCGGGATTCTCCTTATGGCCGGTGACGGCGGCGACGATGTCCTGCGCGATCTCGCCTTCATAGAAGGCGTCGGCACCGCGACCGGCGATGGCGCGCAGGGTCGCGGCGAAGGCCGGGTTCTTCAGCACGGTTCCGACCGCCTTGGGCTTGCCATCCGCCTCGTAGAAATAGGCGGCCGCGCGCGCGTCCTTGATCAGGTTCTTCTCCAGAGCCAGCAGGCCGTGGAGCCGGGGCGAGATCGCAAAGCCGTTCTCGGCCAGCTTGATCGCGGGCGCGAACAGCTCGGACCAGGGCAGCTTGCCCCAGCGCTCATGCGCCTCCTCGAGCAGCTTGACCGTGCCGGGCACGCCGACCGAGCGCCCGCCGACCACGGCGTCGACGAACTTCATCGGCTTGCCGTCAGGGTCGATAAAGCGATCCGGCCTTGCCGCTTTCGGCGCGGTTTCCCGTCCGTCCAGCGT
>JAEXUU010000889.1 GCA_023452965.1 Pseudomonadota bacterium
CCCCCCCGCCGCGCCCCCCACCCCCGGCCCCGGCACAGGGAGAGACGCAATGAAGCGAATGCTGTTAGCGCTGGCGTTCGGGCTGGCCGCGACGACGTCGGCGACGGCGCAGACCGGCTATCCGACCCGCTCGATCACCATGGTCGTGCCCTTTGCGGCCGGTGGCACCACCGACATCGTCGCCCGGATGATGGCGGCCCATATGAGCCGCACGCTCGGCCAGTCGATCGTGGTCGAGAATGTCGCCGGCGCCGGCGGCACCACCGGCGCGACCCGCGTCGCCAAGGCAACACCCGACGGCTACACGCTGCTGATGGGCAATCTCGGCACGCAGGCTGCCAGCGTCGGGCTCTATCCCAAGCTCGCCTATGATCCGCGCACCGATTTCGAGCCGATCATGAACTCGGCCTCGACACCGATGCTGGTGGTCGCCAAGAAGGATCTGCCGGTCAAGGATTTCCGCGAGTTCGTCGCCTATCTCAAGGAGAACGCCGCGAAGATGAACTACGGTTCGGGTGGCGTCGGCTCGACCTCGCATCTGACCTGCCTCTTCCTCGACTCGCTGCTCGGCACCAAGCCCTCGCACGTCCCCTTCCGCGGCTCCGGCCCGGCGCTGAACGCGCTGCTCGGTGGCCAGGTCGACTATGTCTGCGACCAGACGGTCGCCATCGTTCCCACCGTGCAGGCGAAGGAGGGCAAGGGCCTCGTCGTCGCGGTCAAGGATCGTCTCGCAGTCATCCCCGACGTGCCGACTGCTGCCGAACAGGGCCTGCCGCAGTTCCAGGCCACCGGCTGGAACGCGATGTTCGCGCCCAAGGGCACGCCGAAGGAGATCGTCGACCGGCTCAACACTGCCGCTCGCGCCGCCCTCAACGACCCGACCACGCGCAAGCGCTTCCTCGATCTCGGCGCCGAACTGCCGGACGAGGCTGGCCAGACGCCGGCCGCGCTCGGCGAGCTCGTGCGCAGCGAAGTCGAGAAATGGGTGCCGGTCATCCGCAACGCCGGCGTGACCGCACAGTAATCACCAGGGCGGCGCCCTGATGGGGCGCCGCATTCTCACAGCAGCAGACAGCATCGGACGAAGAGCATGCGCACGCACAGGATCGCCGCCATCGGAGGGGACGGCATCGGCCCCGAGGTCATCGCCGCGGGGCTCCAGGCCCTCGAGGTCTGCGCCGAGCGCGATGGCGGCTTCAGCCTCGATGTCCAATCCTTCGACTGGGGCTCGGACTACTACCGCAGACATGGCGTGATGATGCCGGCCGGCGGCGCCGACCAGTTGCGCGCCTTCGATGCGATCTATTTCGGCGCGGTCGGCGCGCCCGACATTCCCGACCACCTGACGCTCTGGGGGCTCAGGCTCGCCATCTGCCAGCCGCTCGCCCAGTACGCCAATGTCCGCCCGACGCGGATCCTGCCCGGTATCGTCAGCCCGCTGCGCCATGTCTCCGGCCCCGAGCTCGACTGGGTGATCGTGCGCGAGAACTCGGAAGGCGAATATGCCGGCGTCGGCGGGCGCGTGCATAAGGGCCTGCCCGAGGAGGTCGCGACCGATGTCTCGATGTTCACCCGCGCCGGCGTCACCCGGATCATCCGCTACGCCTTCGAGATCGCGCGGTCGCGGCCGCGCAAGCTCCTGACCGTCGTCACCAAGTCGAACGCCCAGCGCCACGGCATGGTGAAGTGGGACGAGATCGCCGCCGAGGTCGCAGAGGGCTTCCCGGACGTGAGATGGGACAAGATGCTGGTCGACGCCATGACCATGCGCATGACGCTGAAGCCGGAGACGCTCGACACCATCGTCGCGACCAATCTCCACGCCGACATCCTCTCCGACCTCGCCGCGGCGCTGGCCGGCTCGCTCGGCATCGCGCCGACGGCCAATCTGAACCCCGAGCGCAAGACGCCCTCCAAGTTCGAGCCGATCCACGGCTCGGCCTTCGACATTACCGGCAAGGGCATCGCCAACCCGGTCGCGACCTTCTGGACAGGGGCGATGATGCTCGAACATCTCGGCGAGAAGGCCGCCGCCGCCCGGCTGATGCGCGCCGTCGAGCGCGTCACCGCCGATCCCGCCTTGCATACGCCTGATCTCGGCGGCGGCGCCACGACGGCGCAGGTGACACAGGCCGTCTGCGAGGCCCTGCGGGGGGACAACATCTGAACCTGTTTTCGGAGACTCTTCGACCCTGGTCCTGAGGAGCCGCGCAGCGGCGCCTCGAAGGACGCTTCAGGAAGCTCCGGAAGCAACCGGAGCTTCCCTCGAAACGTGCTTCTGCCGCGCACTCCTCAGGACGAGGGCTGATTGGAATACGCTGCCACCTCAGGCACAGAGGCCGTTCAATTGACCTTCAGCCGGCCGCCTCGACCCGAACGGTCAAATTGACTCTTTCTCCGGCACAAGAATACAAATCACGCTCCAATGCGGGAGCGTCAAATGCCGCGACTGTGGGAACCCTACAAGATCAGATCCGGCGATACGCTTTGGGAAATCGCCAAAGAGAAGCTCGGCTCGGGAACGCAATGGCCGAGGATCTACGCTTTCAACAATTCACGGGAGGCCCTGAAGGCAGGCGCCAAGCGTATTTCGAACCCGGATACGATCAAGGCCGGCGACACGATCTTGATACC
>JAEXUU010000891.1 GCA_023452965.1 Pseudomonadota bacterium
TCACGGTCGAGGAAGGCTCGGTCGGCGGCTTCGGCAGCCATGTCCTGCAATTGCTGGCGCAGAAGGGCCTGCTCGACGGCGGCCTGAAGATCCGCAGCCTGACGCTGCCCGACAGCTTCCAGGACCATGACAAGCCCGAGAAGATGTATGCCGATGCCGGCCTCGACGCCGCCGGTATCGTGCGGGCGGTCGAAGCGGCGCTCGGCCCGGCCAGTGCCGTAAAGCGCGCCTGAAGCGATGACCGCCGGCCTGCCGCGCCGGGCATGATATTATCGCACCCGGCGGGACCGCCGGGTGCGATAATATCGATTCCAAACGTTTAGAGCGGGGCTGATGCGAAAAACCGGTTCCCACTTTTCCGCTCCCCGCTCTAGGGCCGACCTTTTGCTGGTCGAGCGCGGCCTGTTCGAGAGCCGGGCGCGGGCCCAGGCCGCCATTGCAGCCGGGCTCGTCAGCGCCGACGGCGTCGTTCTGCGCAAGGCGTCGGAGACCGTTCCCGATACCGCCGAGATCGCGGCGCAGGCGCCCCACCCTTACGTTTCGCGCGGCGGGGTGAAGCTCGCGGCGGCACTCGACGCCTTCGGCTTCGATCCGGCCGGACTCTCCTGCCTTGATGTCGGCGCCTCGACCGGCGGCTTCAGCGACGTGCTGCTCCGGCGCGGCGCAGCCCATGTCCATGCCGTCGATGTCGGCCGATCGCAGCTGCATGAGAGCCTGCACGGCCATGCCAGGCTGACCAGCCTGGAGAGCCAGGATATCCGCACGCTCGACCCCGCACTGCTCGGCGAGCCGCCGGCGCTCGCCGTCATCGATGTCAGCTTCATCTCGCTGAAGCTGGTGCTGCCGGCCGTGGCGAAGCTGCTGGCGCCCAAATCGCAGCTTGTCGCACTGGTGAAGCCGCAGTTCGAGACGAAGCGCTCGGCGCTGAAGAAGGGCGTGCTGCGCGACGAGGCCTTGCAGGAAGCGATCTGCGCCGAGATCGCCGAACTCACCGCCAAACTCGGTTTCCGGGTCTCGGGTCCGATCCCGTCTCCGATCGAAGGCGGCGACGGCAACCGCGAATTCCTGATCGGCGGGGCGCGCTGAGCCTCAGCCTGCGATCAGCGCATCGACCTCCGCCTGCACGACGCCGCGGTCGATATTGGCGGCGTCGCCCTGGCCGTTGGCATTGATGAAGGCTGCGGCCCGCGCGATCAGGCGGCGCAGGGACAGGCAGGCGACATCGACGATCAACGCCGGGTCTTCGTTGTCCGGCATCTCGTCGAGCAACGCGGTCGCGGTGAGGACGAGACGGTCCATGGCGGCGCAGAGCTCGTCGAAGCCGGCGACCTCGCGCGCGCCGAGCTGCCGATAGGCCTCGCGCGCTTCCGCCGCGCAGCGCAGCGACGAGGCTTCGAAATGCTCGGAATAGCTGACCGCCCGCCAGGCCCGCAGCTCGACCAGGATCGCACGGTCCATCGGCACCATCTCGAGCAGCATCAGCGCCTCGCTGTGGCGGTTCAGATAGTCCGTCGACAGGCGCATCGGCGAGGGTGCAGCTCCAGAGCCGGCCGCCACGTTCGGCGCATCTGATCTTGCGGGAGCAGGCATCCGGGCGGCCTCGAAATCGCTGGGAATATGCGTGGCCAAACCCAAATAAAGTATTGATCGGACACATCGGAACGTCGACTGAACAGGACATGTGTGGCCGCTACGCCGTAACCTTGCCGCCGGAAGCGATGCGCCAGGCCTTCGCCTATCGCGAGCAGCCGAACTTTCCGCTGCGCTACAACATCGCGCCGACGCAGCCGGTGCCGGTGGTCAGGCTCGAACAGGGCACGCGCCAGTTCATCCTGATGCGCTGGGGCTTCATTCCCGGCTGGGTCAAGGATCCCAAGGACTTCCCGCTGGTCATCAACATCCGCAGCGAGAGCGCGGCCGAGAAGCCTTCCTTCCGCGCCGCTCTCGCCCGACGGCGCTGCCTGATGCCGGCCGACGGGTTCTACGAATGGCACCGCCTCGGCGAGGGCCGACGGCAGGAAAACCGGCCCTATCTCTTCCGCCGCCCGGATCGTGGCTTCTTCGCCTTCGCGGCGCTGTGGGAGACCTGGCATAGCCCGGACGGCTCGGAGATCGACACGGTCGCGATGGTGACCGGCCCCGCCAATGGACAGATGGCGGCGATCCACCACCGCTCCCCGGTGATCCTGGCCCCGGAAGCCTATGATGCCTGGCTCGACCCCGCCTCGGAGCCGGCGGCGCTTCGGCCGCTATTGCGCCCTCCCCCCGACGATTTCCTGGAGATGATCCGGCTCGGCGATGCCGTGAACAAGGTCGCCAATGACGGGCCGGAATTGCAGCAGCCCTTCGATCCCGCGTCGGCGCCGAAGCCGCCCGAGCAGAAGCCCGCCATGCGTTCGCGGCGGGGCGGCAAGGACGACGCGCAGGGCAGCCTGTTCTAGCGCAGGGGGCGACGGCGCGCTTACTCTCGGCCAACGACAGGACCGACTGGAGGAACGCCGAAGATGCATGGCCGCCGCCCGACGATGAGTTCCCTGCACGGCATGGTCGCCGCCGCCCACCCGCTGGCGGCGCAGGCCGGAGCCCGTATCCTCAGCCAGGGCGGCAACGCCTTCGACGCGGTCGGCGCGGTCGCGGCGGCGCTCAACGTGGTCGAGCCGTTCATGTCGAGCCTCGGCGGGATGGGGTCGGCGACGATGTGGGTCGCAGCCGAGAAGCGGGTACGCGTCCTCGATTTCGTGCCGCCCGTGCCCGAGAGCTTTCCCCTGGAGCGCTTCAGCCAGCGCTCGGACCTCGAGCGCGGCGCGCTCGCCGTCGCCCCGCCGGGCAATCTCGCCGGCTGGTGCGAGCTCAACCGGACCTATGGTCGCCTGTCGCTGACGGAGATTTTCGCACCGGCTATCGCGCTCGCCGCCGACGGGTTTCCGATCGCCGAGTTCGGCGTCGCGGAGTTCAACGAGCAGGCGCCGCTCCTGCGCGAGCGCCCGGAGCTTCACGCCGACTGGGCGAAGAACTACCTGCCCGATGGCGGCGATACGGTCGAACTCGGCCAGATCCTGCGCCAGCCCGACCTCGCCGGCACCCTCTCGGACATCGCGGCCAAGGGTCCGGAGCACTTCTATCGCGGCGCGCTCGGCGAGACCGTGATCGCGCATCTCAAGGCCAAGGGCGGCACGCTGACCATGGCCGATCTCGCCAAGGTCACACCGCGCTGGCGCGAACCGATCGCCGCCGCCTATCGCGACCGGCTCGTGCATGTGCCGCCGCCGGCCTGCGAAGGCTTCCAGTTCCTCCTGACGCTGCGCATCCTCGACGGCTTCGACCTCGCCAAGCTCGAACGCAACGGCGCCGAGCACCTCGACATCGTCTACCGCGCCATCCGCCTCGCCGCCGGCCAGCGCATCGCCCACAACAATCCGAAGCCGGAGAAGCTCGCCGAGCTTATGTCCGACGCCTCGGTCGAGAAACTGCGCGACCGCGTGCGCGACGGTGAGCCGATCACCGGCCCGACCGAGCAATGGATGGCGGAGGCGCCCGCCGGCGAAGACCCGGCGCCCACCACCTCCTTCTCGATCGCCGACCGCGAGGGCAATCTGATCTGCGTGCCGCAGAGCATCGGCAGCCCGTTCGGCAGCGGCGTGGTCGTGCCGGGCACGGGGCTCTGCCTCAACAATTTCCTGTACTGGGCCGATGTCCAGCTCGGCAGCCCGAACCGCTCGCAGCCGGGCTCGGAACTGCCGATGTGCATGTCGCCGAGCCTGTCGACCCACAATGGCGAGCCGGTGCTGGCGCTGGGCACGCCCGGCAGCTACGGCATCCTGCAGACGCAGGTGCAGGCCATAGTCCAGCATGTCGATTTCGGCCTGCCGCTGCAGGAGGCGATCGAGGCGCCGCGCGCCCGTCTCTGGGACGGCCGCGCCAGCGAGGTCGAGGATCGCATCCCCGCCGGGACCATCGCCGCCCTGCGGCAGCGGGGCCATGAGATCACGCCCTTCGATGTCGGCTGGACGATGCGAGTCGGCGGCATGCAGGCGGTGGCGCGCGACCCGGCGAACGGCAAGCTGACCGGCGCCTGCGATCCACGTCGCGACGGCTATGTCGCG
>JAEXUU010000896.1 GCA_023452965.1 Pseudomonadota bacterium
AACACCTCGCGCTTCGTGCCGCATTTCATCGAGGGCTAGGATCGGGAGCGTCCGGCGCGAGCGATGCGCTATCATGGCGCGAATCGTCCGCCCTGCCTTTGCGAGCCCAGTCAGCCATGAACCAGCCTTCGCCTTCGCGCGGCCTCGACCATCTCGTCATCGGCGTGGCCGATCTCGACGCGGCGGGCGACTTCTACACTCGCCTGGGTTTCCGGGTCGGCGCGCGCAATCGCCATCCCTGGGGAACCGAGAACCGCATCGTCCAGTTTCCCGGCGCCTTCCTCGAACTGATCACGGTCGGCGACGGCACCGCGATTCCGCCCCATGGCCAGCGCCTGTTCTCCTTCGGCGCCTTCGTCCGCGACGCCCTGGCGCGAGGAGAGGGCATGTCGATGCTCGTACTCGAAAGCCAGGATTCACGCGCCGATGCCGAGAACTTCAGGCAGGCGGGAATCGGCGATTTCGAGCCCTTCTTCTTCGAGCGGCAGGCAAAGCGTCCCGACGGCTCGCAGGTTCGCGTCGCCTTCAGCCTGGCCTTCACCGAGAATCCGGCGGCGCGCGAATGTGCCTTCTTCGTCTGCCAGCAGCACGAGCCGCAGAACTTCTGGAGCCCGGTCTTCCAGCAGCACGACAACGGCGCGAGCGGGCTTGCGGCGACCTTCATGGTCGCAGCCGAGCCGCAGGCGCAGCGCGACTTCCTCTCGGGCTTTTCCGGTGCGGCGGCGATTGCGACGGCAGATGGCGGCCTGCGTTTCGATCTGCCGCGCGGCCGCATCGAGGTGCTCACGCCCAGAGCTGCCGAGTTGGCATTCGGCGCTGTCGAATCCGCGGCGGGAATGCCGCATTTTGCCGGTTTCGCCGTCACGGTGCCGGAGCTGGCCGCGGTCGAAGAGAGGCTGGCGCGCCAGGGCGTCGAGCACCGGCGCGCGAAGGACCGGGTGATCGTTCCGGCCGCCGGCGCGCGTGGTTGCGCGATCGTCTTCGAGCAGGGCTGAGGATCGAGCCCAGTCGCTACCGGGCCGGCGCCTCGGCGCCGGCATGGGCCGGGCCCTCGGGCAGATTGGCGAGCAGCCCGAGCAGAGCCCGGTCGTGCAGCACGACCATCCGCTCCTTCGGCTTCAGCCAGATCATCGCGTCGGAGACGGTTTCGGCGTCGATCAGCTTGGCCTGGGCGACGGCGCGCTCGGGCTCGATCTCGCCGCGGCGCCGCGGCTGGACCTGTGGCAGCATGCTCTCATGGGCCGAGCGCAGGACCTGGTCGGCGTGCAGCGCCAGCAGGCCGTCGGCATCGTCATGGCCGGCCTTGGCGAATTCGGCCTGCAGTGCATTCGCTCGCGTCGCGATCGGCGGCGGAGCGCCTTCCTCGGGCGTGACCAGCAGATTGTGCCGCTTCAGCCAGAGGCCGAGCGCGAGCTGGCCGGAAGCCCAGGACAGCGGGATCGCCAGCACGAGGCCGACGATCGTCGGCGACATCCAGGCGAACAGCGAGGTCGCGATCATGAAGGCCGAGAGGCCGGCGACCAGGCCGAGCATGGTATGCGTGCGGTGCCGCCGGACGATATCCTTGAACGGGATCGAGCCGTCGTCGCGGCGCTGCGGATTCCAGCCGGTGTCACGCCCGAGCAGAATCTGGAAGACCGACCCGGACTGGATCACCATCATGATCGGCGCGAAGATCGCCGAGAACAGCACTTCGAGCAGGGCCGAGAGGGTGAGGCGGATGCCGCCGCCGCAGGCACGCCGCAGCTTGCCGTCGAACAGCGTCAGCAAGAGCCCGAAGAGCTTCGGCGCCAGCAGGATCGCCATGGTCAACGCGAAGAGGTTCAACGCGCGCTCGGGGTCGAAGCGCGGCCATACCGGGAAGAGCGTGAATTCCTGGGTGAAATACTCGGGACGCGCGTAGTTGACCTGCAGCACGATCAGGATGCCGACCACCAGCTGCATCAGCCAGAAGGGCGAGGCGAGATAGGCCATCATGCCCGTGGCGAAATGCTGCCGGGTCGCCAGCAGCAGCCCCTTGGCGCCGATGATGCGCGAATGCTGGAGATTGCCCTGGCACCAGCGCCGGTCGCGCGTCGCGATGTCGATCAGCGAGGGCGGGCTCTCCTCGTAGGAGCCCGTGAGGTCGGGCAGCATGTAGACCGACCAGCCGGCGCGGCGGATCAGTGCGGCCTCGACGAAGTCATGGCTGAGGACGTGGCCGCCGAAGGGCGGCTTGCCCTTGAGATCGGGCAGACCGCAATGATCTGCGAAGGCCTTCGTCCGGATGATCGCGTTGTGGCCCCAGTAATTGCCGTCGCGGCCGGACCAGACCGCGAGCCCGGTCGCGATCACCGGCCCGTAGACGCGTGCCGCGAATTGCTGGAGCCGCGCGAAGAAGGTGTTGCGGTTGATGATCAGCGGCAGCGACTGGATGATTCCGGCGTCAGGATCGGCTTCCATCGCCGCGGCGAGGCGCACGATGCAGGTGCCGGTCATCAGGCTGTCGGCGTCGAGCACGACCATATGGGCGTAGTGGCCGCCCCAGCGGGTGACGAAGTCGGCAATGTTGCCGGCCTTGCGATGATGGTTCTTCGGTCTGTGGCGGTAGTAGATCCGTGCCTCCGGGCCGAGTCGCTGGCGAAGCGCCAGGAACGCGCGCTCCTCGGCGACCCAGATGTCCGGGTTGGTCGTATCCGAGACGATGAAATAGTCGAAATGCTCGCCGAGCCCCGTCGCCTCGACGGATTCGCGGATCGCGGCCAGTGCGGCGAAGGTCCGCGCCGTCGATTCGTTGTAGATCGGCATCACCACGACCGTCTTCTGGCTCAGCGTCTCGGCGCGCGGGCTTTTCAGAAGACCGAACAGCAGGGTGACGAAGCCGAGGATGGCGCTGGTGAAGGCGAGCGCGATCCATGAGAAGTTGATGGTGAACAGCAGGAGCAGCACGTACTGCAGGAAGGTCGTGCGGCTGACCGACACGACATTGTACATTTCCCAGGCACCGTAGGCTGTGAGCGCCCAGGCGCCTCCGAAGACGAAGAGGCGCGCCAGCCAGGGCGTGCGCCAGGCCTTCGGGGCGGCCGGAGCGCGCCGTTCCGAGCCCTTCCAGCGACGGAAGGACTGCACCGGCATCTCGAGTCGGTTTTCCGGCGGCGTTGCCTCGAAGGGCACCGGCCAGGCCGCCGTCTCGGGTTCGGGCTTGCGGACGATCTCGTCCACAACGGCCTCCTGCATGCTCACCACGTCCATCGATTCAGCCAAGTCTCGGATACGGCCTGGCCGCCGGCGTCGAGAACGAGCCGGAGCTCGGAGAGGTTCTCGTTGCCGGGATCTACCTCGAAGGCGACGCGCATCGTCCGCCGCTCCGGAAACGGCCAAAGACGCAGATTATGCACCGCGCCGGGGGTTGCGGTGACGACGGCGCGGGTTGCGGCGATAAGGCCAGCATCGTTCAGCCGCTCGCCGGTGAAGTCGACGATGAAGCGGCGCCGGCGACCTTGCGAGCCGCGCCCCTGTCGGCTGCGGGTGGCGAGCGCCAGTGCTGGCCGATCCGGTGGCTGCCAGCACCAGGCCTGACGATACGCCACGGTCGTCTCGCTGCCGGCGGCGATGGGCTGGCGCGGGCGCCAATAGGCGATGATGTTGTCGTTGAGTTCGGAATCGGTCGGGATCTCGATCAGCTGAAC
>JAEXUU010000898.1 GCA_023452965.1 Pseudomonadota bacterium
CTATGCCACCGGCGGCAATGGCGCGATCTATTACGGACTCGGCGTCACCGAGCACAGCCAGGGCTCGACCACGGTGATGGCGATGGCCAACCTTGCCATGGCGACGGGCAATATCGGTCGCGAGGGCGTCGGCATCAATCCGCTGCGCGGCCAGAACAATGTCCAGGGCTCCTGCGACATGGGCTCGTTCCCGCACGAATTCACCGGCTACCGCCACGTCTCCGACGACGCCACGCGCGATATCTTCGAGAAGCTCTGGGGCGTCCAGCTCGATTCCGAGCAGGGCTTGCGCATTCCGAACATGCTCGACGATGCCGTTGGCGGCAGCTTCAAGGGGCTCTACGTTCAGGGCGAGGACATCGCCCAGTCCGACCCGAACACCCAGCATGTCACGGCCGGTCTCGCCGCGATGGAATGCGTCATCATCCAGGACCTTTTCCTGAACGAGACGGCGAAATACGCCCATGTCTTCCTGCCGGGCTCCTCCTTCCTGGAGAAGGACGGCACCTTCACCAATGCCGAGCGCCGCATCAACCGCGTCCGCCAGGTGATGACGCCCCTCTCCGGCAAGGCCGAGTTCCAGGTCACCATCGACCTGGCGCGGGCGCTGGGCCTCGAAATGAACTACGCCCACCCGAGCGAGATCATGGACGAGATCGCCCTGGTGACCCCGACCTTCGCCGGTGTCAGCTACGCCAAGCTCGAGGAGTTCGGCTCGGTTCAGTGGCCCTGCAACGACAAGGCGCCTTTGGGCACGCCGCTGATGCATGTCGACCGCTTCGTGCGCGGCAAGGGCAAGTTCATGATCACGGAATACGTGCCGACGCAGGAGCGTACCGGCCCGCGCTTCCCGCTGATCCTGACCACCGGACGCATCCTCTCGCAATACAATGTCGGCGCGCAGACCCGGCGTACCGAGAACCAGGCCTGGCATGACGAGGACGTGCTGGAGATCCACCCCTTCGACGCCGAGAGCCGCGGCATCAAGGATGGCGACCTCGTCGCGCTCGCCAGCCGCTCGGGCGACATCTCGCTGCGCGCCGAGATCTCGGAGCGGATGCAGCCGGGCGTGGTCTACACCACCTTCCACCACGCCTCGACCGGCGCCAACGTCATCACCACCGACTTTTCCGACTGGGCGACCAACTGCCCGGAATACAAGGTGACCGCGGTCGAGGTGCGGCGGACGAACTATTATTCGGAATGGCAGGAGCGCAACCGCGAGCAAGACGTCTCGCTGCGCCTGATCGCGGGACGCTTGCCCGATGCCGCGGAATAGCCCGCCAGCCCAGCCACCGGCGAGCGTCGCGACGCCGGCCTCGACATTGCGCTTCGCCTCCGGCCGGTCGGAGGCCGCGAGCGCCGAAGTCGCGGTCGAGGCCGCGGTCAACATCGTCTACGGCAACCTGCCCTATGCCGTGATGATGGCGACGCCGTCGGATCTCGAGGATTTCGTCGTCGGCTTCAGCCTGACCGAAGGCATCATCCGCAGCGGCGACGAGATCAGGGGGATCGCGGTCTCCCCGCAGGCCAACGGCATCATCGTCACGGTCGAGCTGGCGCCCGGCCGCTTCCGCGAGCATCTGGCACGGCGGCGCAATCTTTCCGGCCGCACCTCCTGCGGTCTCTGCGGTGTCGAGGCGCTTGCCGACCTGCCGGCGGCTGAAGCGCGCGCTGGCGGCGCGACGCCGATCACGCCTGCGGCGATAGCTGCCGCGCTTGGATCCCTCGAGCGCCATCAGCCGCTGCACCGGCTGACCCGCTCGGTCCATGCCGCCGCCTGGTGCGGCCGCGACGGGACGATCCTGGCGGCCCGCGAGGATGTCGGGCGTCACAACGCGCTCGACAAGCTGATCGGCGCACGGCTGCGGGCGGGCCACCCGGCCAATGACGGCTTCGTGCTGGTCACCAGCCGCGCCTCCTTCGAGATGGTCGAGAAGGCGGCGATCTTCGGCGCCGGGACGCTCGTCACGATATCGGCGCCAACCTCGCTTGCGATCGAGCGGGCAAAGGTGCTCGGATTGACCCTGGTCTGCGTCGCCCGCGAGGACGCGGCCCGCATCTTCGCCGGCGCGCTGGCCAACCCCGTGGAGGCCGAGGCGCCATGACCGAGATCCTTGCAGAGGCTGCGCATGCCCACGGCCAGCCGAGCGACCAGCTCGCCAAGCTCGCGCGCATGGCCGTCCAGATCGCCGAGTTCTTCCAGACCTATCCGGAAGCCGAGGCGGTCGACGCGATCGCCGACCACATCAACCAGTTCTGGACCCGGCGCATGCGCGAGGACTTTCGCACCGGCTTCCAAGACGATGCGTCCGCCCTATCGCCGCTGGTGCGGCAGGCTCGCACCAAGGTTCGGGTGGCGGCCGCCGGCTGAGCAGAGCCGCCGCCAGCTGACGAACCAGGCGCCCAGCGAGGCGAAAATGCCGTGACCTGACGCTGCGTCTGGTCTGCGTCCCCGCACACCCGGCTATGATCAAACGCCCCTACAACATTGTTGCAGGCGGCTGCACGATCGCTGTACCGGCCTTGCCGGGCGAGGGGATACGGCGATGACAGAGCGACCTGCCGGCGAGATCAAGGTGCTTGGCGCGCAGGACGGCGAGAGCTTCTGGCAGCCGGTCCCGGCCAACGGCTTCGTGCGCAACCTGCTCAACGACAAGGCCGTCTCCAGCGAGAACCGCTTCGCCATGGGGACGCAGACCGTGGCGCCGCGCTCCTTCATCCGCGAACATACCCATGATCGCAACGAGGAGATCATCTTCGTTGTCCGGGGACGCGGCGTCGCCCGCATGGATGGGGTCGATCATCCGCTCGAGGAAGGCT
>JAEXUU010000020.1 GCA_023452965.1 Pseudomonadota bacterium
CGGTGGCGACACCGTGACGCCGGGATTGAAGGATCCCGATAGGGCGGCGCTAGGAGTGTAGCTCAATCGGCTAGAGCACCGGTCTCCAAAACCGGGGGTTGGGGGTTCGAGTCCCTCCACTCCTGCCAGCGGTCGACAAAGCGGGCGTTTTGCGTTAGAGAAGCGCCCCATAGATGGTTTGAACAGGTGGCGCGGGGCTTGGAAAGCAGCCTCGCGCCCCTTCAATTTGGGCTCAAGCGTGCCCTTAGAGGACGTTCGCAGCCGCTCTCAAGGCGATGTGGACGCAAGGGAAATGGCGAAGACGAACCCGTTCGATTTCATACAGCAGGTCCGCTCGGAAGCCGCGAAGGTGACCTGGCCGACCCGCAAGGAAACCATGATCACGACCGCCATGGTGTTCGTGATGGTGGTGCTTGCCAGCCTGTTCTTCCTGGTCGTCGATCAGGCGATCGGCTGGGGCGTCCGCTCGGTGATCCTTGGGCTTGGCGGTTAAGGGGTGGATGCAATGACGAAGCGTTGGTACATCGTCCACGCCTATTCGAATTTCGAGAACAAGGTCGCCCAGTCGATCAAGGACCAGGCGGCGCAGCGCAATCTCGCCGACAAGTTCGAGGAAGTGCTGGTCCCGACCGAGAAGGTCGTCGAGGTCCGCCGCGGCCGCAAGGTCGACGCCGAGCGCAAGTTCTTCCCCGGCTACGTGCTGGTGAAGTGCGAGATGACCGACGAGGTCTATCACCTCATCAAGAATACGCCGAAGGTCACCGGCTTCCTCGGTGCCGACAAGGCCAAGCCGATGCCGATCCCCGAGCATGAGGCGATGCGGATCAAGGGCCAGGTCGCCGAGGGCATCGAGCGTCCGAAGCCGACGGTGGTCTTCGAGATCGGCGAGCAGGTCAAGGTCGCCGACGGCCCCTTCGCCTCGTTCAACGGCGTCGTCGAGGATGTCGACCACGGTCGCGCCCGCCTGAAGGTCGCGGTCTCGATCTTCGGTCGCGCCACGCCGGTCGAGCTCGAATACGGCCAGGTCGAGAAGCTCTGAGGCGATTCGGGCGTTCCGGTCACGCAATCGTGTCGGAAGCTCCTGAGCCTCTCAAATCCGGTTCTGCTAGACCCGCGCCGGCATCCGGCGCGGGTTTTTGCTTGCCGTGAGGCTTGCGGCCGGCAGTTCCGTCTGAAGGGCTTCCCTTTCCGATCGGCCTGTGCCATAGGGCGCGCCTCACATGCGTGGAAGGTAAGGCCGGCTGCCAACCGGGACTTCCTGCCGCACCACGCTCTGCAACCACCCCGATCCGGAACGATATCGGTTCCCGGGCGGGGCGTCGTCGTTCCGGTAGGCGCCGGGGCGGACGGCAGGAGCAGCCATCATGGCAAAGAAGATCACGGGTTACGTGAAGCTTCAGGTTCCGGCGGGCGCGGCCAATCCGTCGCCGCCGATCGGTCCTGCGCTCGGTCAGCGCGGCCTCAACATCATGGAATTCTGCAAGGCCTTCAACGCGAAGACCGCGCAGATGGAAAAGGGCATGCCGATCCCGGTGATCATCACCGCGTATCAGGACCGCTCCTTCACCTTCGAGATGAAGCAGCCGCCGGTGTCCTACTTCCTGAAGAAGGCCGCCGGCCTGACCTCGGGTTCGAAGACCCCGGGCAAGGGTGGCGCCGCCGGCAAGGTCACCGCCGCGCAGGTCAAGGAGATCGCCGAGAAGAAGATGGCCGATCTCAACTGCAGCGACGTCGATGCCGCCATGACCATGATCCGCGGCTCTGCCCGGTCCATGGGCCTGGAAGTCGTGGGCTGAGGGGGAACTGAACATGGCTCATGTTGGAAAGCGCGTCGTCAAGTCCCGTGAGGGCATCGACCGTACCAAGCTCTACCCGCTCGCCGAAGCCGTCGCGATGATCAAGGATCGCGCCAGCGCCAAGTTCGACGAGACCGTCGAGGTCGCGATGAACCTCGGTGTCGACCCGCGTCACGCCGACCAGATGGTCCGCGGCGTCTGCAACCTGCCGAACGGCTCGGGCCGCGTCCTGCGCGTCGCCGTCTTCGCCCGCGGCGCCAAGGCCGAGGAGGCCAAGAAGGCCGGTGCCGACATCGTCGGCGCCGAGGATCTGGTCGAGAGCGTGCAGAAGGGCGAAATCAATTTCGACCGCTGCATCGCGACCCCGGACATGATGGGCCTCGTCGGCCGCCTCGGTAAGGTGCTCGGCCCGCGCGGCCTGATGCCGAACCCGCGCGTCGGCACGGTCACCATGGATCTGACCAACGCCGTCGCCGCCTCGAAGGGCGGTTCGGTCGAGTTCCGCGTCGAGAAGGCCGGCATCGTGCATGCCGCCGTCGGCAAGGTCTCGTTCGACGCCGAGAAGCTCTCGGAGAACATCAAGGCGTTCGTCGACTCGGTCTCGAAGGCCAAGCCGGCCGGCGCCAAGGGCACCTATATCCAGCGCGTCGCGATCTCCTCGACCATGGGTCCGGGCGTCAAGATCGAGCCGAACACGGTGATGGGCGGCTGAGGCCGTTCTGGGGCAGGGCGCGGAGGGCCGGTTCCGGTTTTTCGCATCCTGCTTGCGCGGCCGCCTCATGCGGCCGCTGCCCCGCCTTGCGGAATGCCGCGAGGATTACCACTTGGCAGAAGCCGGGGGAGCCGCTATGAGCCTCCTCGTGTTTCCATAAGTGTCGGGGCTTCCGCGTGCTTGTCACGAGGAGGTCCGTTTCGCGTTTTTCGGTGGTTCGCCGCCGAAGAATGGATGCTGGGAGCGGGAAAGCGATTTCCCAGAGCCTGGCGTCCAGTCCTGTCTGAGACTGCAGGTGCTCCCGGTTCGTCCGTGGGCATAATTTCGCCAAGAGGCCTGCATAGACGGTGCAAGAACTCTGCCGGTGCCGAAGGGCGCCGAACGAGGTTCGAACCATCTCGCCCTATCACGGCGTCACGCCATGGCAGGGGATAGGGCACTGAGCGTCGCTCCGGCGAGGGGTCGGTGTCAACCGGTCACTTCCAGAGCGGCACGTGCAACTGGCGGCGGGTCTCAAAGCCTGTCGCCTACCGGAGAGACCCCAGTGGATAAAGCGGCAAAATCTGATGCCGTCGCGACGCTGAACGACGTCTTCTCGAAGACGTCGGTCGTTGTCGTGGCCCACTATGCGGGCTTGACGGTGGCCCAGTTCCAGAAGCTTCGTCGCGAGATGAAGGC
>JAEXUU010000059.1 GCA_023452965.1 Pseudomonadota bacterium
CGAACGCCGCCGTGCCGAGTGCGGTGGAAACCCCCAGCGCCAGCAGTCCGGCGCGCGTAAACGTCTTCGACGACATGATCATGCTCCCCTGTGCAGCCCGGCGTTGGTTCGCGCGGATCTGCCGGCGAGCTAGCAACCGGCATGCCAGAGCGGCGGAGAGGCCTGCTTCGTGGGAGGTGTTGTCCTGTCGATCTTCCGGCGCTCGCTCACTGGCGCCGGCGCGGCAAGGATCGGGCGAGGTAGCCGAGCGCGAAGCCGACCAGCGCAAGCGAGATGCCGGTGCAGATGACGCCGGCCGGCGTTATCCGGGCGCGGCCCTGCAAGGTGACGTGCCTGCCAACGCGCAGGTCGAACTCCGCTCGCATTTCCTCGGGGTGCGCGGGAAAGGCTTCCGCGGCCGCCGGCCTGGTTTCGGTCTCGGGCATCATTCACCCCCTGTTTCACGCTTCGCCCGCAGGTAGAGCAGCGGCAGCAGGATGATCTGCGCGATCGTGACTGCCAGCAGTGCCCCGAAATTGTTCGGCGCGAAATTGCCGCCGGCGAATGCGTCGTGAACGTGATTAGCCGCGACGCCGAAATAGAAGAGCACGACGCAGAGGGCCACTGCAGCCTTGAAGGCGAGAGGCCGCCAGAACGAGACGATCGCCGTGATCCCCATCGCCATGTCGGCCACGCCGATCTCGTACTCGAACGGGCTCGGTTGCCATCCGATCGATCGCGACGCGATCTCCGGAAAGAAGACATGGAAGCCGCCCGACCAGACGCCGCCGAGGCCGACGGGTAGCAACAGCAGCCAGTTAAGGAGCCGCGTGCCATGGGACGGCGGAGCCTTGAGGCAGCTGGCCATCACAAAGGCCAAGACGAACAGCAACGGCGTCAGGTTGCCGAGCACGAGGCGGATGATCGCTTCAATCATGATCGTCTCCGGACGAGCCTGGTACCAAGAATGACTGAAACTGCCGGTCGACACCATCGAGCCGCCGGCGCGGCCGGCATCGTGTTTGATCTGGATTAAGCACGCGCGTGCCGGAGCTCTATAGCAGGGAATGGCTGCCACTTGCCGAAGTGGAGATGGTCCACTTCCGGTGAGGACGAGATCGACGTGATGGATGCGGTTCTGGTGGGAGGTGGAATGCTCTCGGTGGCGGGCGTCTCGTGGTGGGCCACTGTCCGCTGGAAGCTGTAGATACTTCCGGCGGTTATGCGGACTTCATAAAGTCCTGTTGGAGCGGTTGCCGACGCTGAGGCGGCCCGCTGCATCGCCGCGCCTTGTGCCGAGCGCCTGAAGCGGGGATGCTGCCGGCGAGCCGGCCGCTCCGTGAGTCCCGTTTCCGGAGAGGCTCGGCGCTTCGTCATTCTGCTTCGGGAGGCCGTGAGATGATAATGCTGACCCGGCGGCGGCTCCTCGCGTCTCTTCCCGTGCTGGCTTCGGGCCTCGCGAGCCCGCTGCGGGCGCAGCCGGCGGCGCCTGCCGGGTCCGCGAGCACGCTATTCCAGGACGTCCGCATTTTCGACGGCACGGGCACTGCGCTTTCGGCGCCATCCCATGTCCTCGTCCGCGGCAACCTGATCGAGCGCATCTCGACGACGCCCATTCCCGCTGAATCCGGAACCATTGTGATCGCAGGCGGCGGGCGGACCTTGATGCCGGGTCTGACCGACATGCACTGGCATGCGATGATGGTGCGCTCGACGCCGTCGCAGGCGATCTTCGGCAATCTCGGCTTCAACTATTTGTCGGCCGGCGCCGAGGCTACCGCCACGCTGATGCGCGGCTTCACCACCATTCGCGACATGGGCGGGCCGTCCTTCGGCCTCAAGCAGGCGATCGATGCCGGCGTTCTCCCCGGGCCGCGCATCTACCCCTCCGGCGCGGTCATCACCGTGACGAGCGGCCATGGCGACTTCCGGCAGCAGACCGAGCTGCCGCGCTCGCCTGGGACATTGTCGCGGATGGAGCAGATCGGCGGCAGCATGCTGGCGGACAGCCCGGACGAGGTGCGCCTGCGGGTCCGCGAGCAATTGATGCAGGGGGCCTCGCAGATCAAGCTGACCGCCGGGGGCGGCGTCGCATCGCCGTTCAGTCCGCTCGACGTCTCGACCTTCACGGCCGAGGAGCTTCGCGCTGCCGTCGAGGCCGCCGAGAACTGGGGCACCTACGTCACAGTTCATGCCTATACGCCCGCTGCTATCAAGCGTGCGATCGCGGCCGGCGTGAAATGCATCGAGCATGGCCATCTGATGGACGAGGCATCGGCCAAGCTGATCGCCGACAACGATATCTGGCTCAGCACGCAGGCCTTTCCCGATGAGATGGCCGAGGCGTTTCCGCCGGGCTCCGGCGAGCGCGCCAAGGCCTATTCAGTGTTCGCCGGAACGGAGAAGACCTTCGAGCTGGCGAAGAAGTACAAGCTCAAGATCGCCTTCGGCACCGACATCCTGTTCTCCGCGCAGCTCGCGACCCGGCATGGCGAATTGCTCGCCAAGTTCGCACGCTGGTTCACGCCTGCCGAGACACTCGCCATGGCGACCGGCACGAATGCCCGCCTTCTGGAGCTGTCCGGCCTGCGCAATCCCTATCCGGGTAAGCTCGGCGTCGTCGCAGCCAACGCCCTGGCGGACCTCTTGCTGATCGACGGCAATCCGCTCGAAAACATCAACCTTGTCGCCGATCCCCACAGGAATTTCGTGGTGATCATGAAGGATGGCCGGATCTTCAAGAATACGTTGGCGCGCTGACCGGAGCGCCGGGCCGACCCGGTGCCGGCTGCCTCCGCCGGCCCCCCTGTTGCTCTAATCGGCCGCTTTTCCGCCGAACCGCCGTTCCTGCGCGAGCGGAACACGGTAGGCCGTGCTTGGTTGGAGTGCCTTGAGGGCGCGCCTTTCAGCTTGGAGGCCAGCCGGAAGAAGCGCGGGGGGCATCATGATCATGATCGGTGAGATGGAGTTGATCGGCAGGCTGCTCATCGGCACCGCTGCCGGCGTCGCCGTCGGCTTCGAGCGGACGCGCAAGCAGAAGAGCGCGGGGATTCGGACCTTCGGCCTGGTCGGGCTCGGGACTGCGGCGGCGGCCTCGATCTTCAGCGATCCCAGCCAGACCGATGCGGCGAGCCGCGTCGTGCAGGGTATCGTGACCGGCATCGGTTTCCTCGGCGCCGGCACCATCGTGCTGCGCGATCGCGAGCTGCACCCGCGTGGCCTGACGACCGCGGCCGCGATCTGGGTCACGGCCGCTCTCGGCTGCGCCGCCGGCCTCGGCGACTGGCCGATCGTCGTGACGGCGGTGTTCGTCGCTCTTCTGCTGCTTGCGGTCGATCATTCCATCGAGCGCTGGGCCGGCGGCGATCGGGACCTGGAGGCCGAGGCTTCGGGCGCCACGCAGGATCGCGAGGGCGCGCCCTCGAAGGCGCCGGAACCCTGATCCGATGCAGCCTTGGCGCCGGTCTCGCGGCGATCAGTGGATGGATTCGTCGCGGCGCAGTTCGAAGGCGAGCATGGCCTCGGCCAGTGCCTCCAGTTCGCGCGCCTTCTCGGGACTGTCGGGCGTCATGCTCAACTCGGCCACGCGCCGCTGCGCCTGCTCGTAGTCTTCGTCTGTGTGAACGGCGATCGGCGTCTTCATGGTCAAGCCCTCTCGCTGCTGCCGCGAAGGTGAGCTTGCGCGCCCAACCATGCGGCTTCAACGGATAAGGAGGCTGATGGTTCGTCCCGGATGGGCGCGCCGCCGCGGGATTCCGCCGTACCGCGAAGGCAGTAGGGCGCTACTCCTCCCGTCCCCAATTGCGCAGTTGCCGGATCGACGGTCTCGCCCGCCAGAGATCAGCCGCGAGTCGCAGACCGAAGAACAGGGCGAAGCTCGGCAGGGCTGCCGCCACCGGCACGGTCGCCAGGCCCATCGCACAGCCGCCTGAATCGCCCGTGCCGCATTTCGGATCGAAGATCATCGCCGCGATCACGATCAGAACCGCCAGCACCGGGCCGACGACGACGCCGAGGAGGCCGCTCTTGAACGCACGCCACAGCATCTCCCGCGGTCCTCCCCAAGCCTGTGCCCGGCCAGCGCGCAGTCACGATAGCGCGCGCGTTACGCAACGTCGCCGCCGCGCATGCGTGCGCCGTGACCCGGCCGCCATCTTGCCGCTGGCGGCGCGAGGCCGTAAACGCGCCGGAGCCGCGCCGCCATGATCACGCCCGAAAGCGGGGCCATGCGCTGCGCCCGATTGCGGGATCTGCCCGCGACCTCCCAGCGGCGTTCGGGCGGTCTGGTTCTGTAGCCCCGCAGATCGCGGCGGCAAGGAGTGTCGATGTCCTCGTTCGGCTCTGGGCTCGATCGGCTCGTTGGCTTCGCCTCGGCCAGCCATTGGCGAGCCTGCCTGCTTCTGGTCCTGATTTCGCTCGGCGCCTTCCTGCCGGGCTTTTCCAGCTTGCAGCCTTTCGACCGCGACGAGCCGCGCTTTGCCCAGGCCAGCAAGCAGATGCTGGAGACCCGCGACTTCGTCGACATCCGCTTCCAGGACGAAGCCCGGCACAAGAAGCCGGTCGGCATCTACTGGCTGCAATCGGCCACTGTCAGCGCCGGCGAGGCGCTTGGCGTGCCGGCAGCGCGCACCACGATCTGGCTCTATCGCCTGCCATCCCTGATTGGCGCGGTCGCGACCGTGCTCCTGACCTACTGGGCGCTGCTCGCCTTCGTCGGTGCGCGCCTCGCGCTGCTCGGCGGCGCGTTGATGGCCGCCGCCGTGCTGCTCGGCGTCGAGGCCCGGATCGCCAAGACCGACGCTGTTCTGGCCGCCTGCGCCGTCGCGACAATGGGCGCGCTTGCCCGGACCTGGCTCGACTGGACGCGCTCGCTCGCCTTCGTGCCGAGCCGCCATAATTGGCTTGTGTTCTGGGGTGCGACGGCTCTCGCCTTGCTGATCAAGGGGCCGATCGTGCCAATGGTCTGGGGGCTGGCGGCTGTCGTGCTCAGCATCAGGGAGCGTTCCCTGCGCTGGTTCGCGCCGCTGCGGCCCAAGGCCGGCCTGCTGCTCTGCCTTATCGTCGTCCTGCCCTGGTTCATCGCCATCGCGCTGAAGAGCGGCGGCGAGTTCTTCGCCGAGAGCGTCGGCAAGGACATGCTCGGCAAGGTCGGGGAGGGGCAGGAGAAGCACTGGGGGCCGCCGGGTCTCTACCTCCTGCTGTTCTTCGGCACCTATTGGCCGTCGGCCGCGATCGCCGCCATGGCCGTGCCGTTCGCCTGGGTCCGGCGCCGCGAGCCGCAGATCCTCTTCCTGATCGCCTGGATCGTGCCGTCCTGGCTGGTCTTCGAGGCGGTGCCGACCAAGCTGCCGCATTACGTCCTGCCGCTTTATCCGGCGATCACGGCGCTGTTGCTGCTCGCGATGATCAATGGCGGCATCGACCGTTTCCGGCGCGGCGCGAGTCTCACCGCCGCACTGGTCGTGCTGGTGCCGGCGGCGCTGGTCGGCGTCATCCTCTACGGCAACTGGACGCTCGACCGCACGCTGCCCTGGCTCGCCCTGCCGGTCCTGGCGCTGGCGCTGTTCTTCGCTTTCCTCGGCTTCCTTGCCTTCCGGCGCGGCGAGACCGAGGGCGCGCTCTGGCGTGGCGTGATCGCGAGCCTGCTGCTCAGCGCCGGTGTCTTCGGCCTCGCCGCGCCGAGCCTGCGCTCGCTGCAATTATCCCCGCGGCTGGCGGAGGCGGTGCGCTCGGTCGGCTGCGCCGCGCCTAAGGTCATGACCGTCGGCTATCGCGAGCCCAGCCTCGTCTTCCTCGTCGGCACCGATCTAGCGATGGGCTATGACGGCGCCGCTGCCGCCGCCTTTCTGCGCGAGCCCGGCTGCCGTGTCGCGCTGGTCGAGCAGCGCGTCTCGCAGGGCTTCGCCGAAGGCATCGCCGGAATTTCGCCGGCGCCGCGCCTCGCCACCACGATCCAGGGCTTCAACCTCAATGGCGGCAAGCGCCTCTCGATCAGCGTCTATGTCCGCGACTGATCGGCGCTTGCCCCATCGCGTCGCTTGACGCAGTTTGCGCCCGTAACTGCAGAAAGACCCGTTTCCGTGACCGAATCCGTGCCTTCCGCCGGCCCGCCGCGCCTCAGCATCGTCGTTCCCGTGCGCAACGAGGCGGGCAACATCGCGCCGCTGGTCGGCGACATCGAGAACGCCTGCAGCGCGATCGCGCCGTTCGAGGTGATCTATGTCGATGACGGCTCGAGCGACGGCACGGCCGCGGCGCTCGCCGAACTCGCTGGGAGCAGACCCTGGCTACGCATTGTCCGGCATGCGCAATCCTGCGGCCAGTCGGCCGCCGTGCGCAGCGGGGTCCGGGTGGCAACGGCGCAGATCGTCGCGACGCTCGACGGCGACGGCCAGAACGACCCGTCCTTTCTGCCGGCGATGCTGGCGCAGCTCGAAGCGGCCGGGCCCGGCGTCGGCCTGATCCAGGGGCAGCGCGTCGGCCGCAAGGACACCGGTTTCAAGCGCTTCCAGTCGCGCATCGCCAACAAGGTTCGCGGTGCCGTGCTGAAGGATGCGACCCGCGACACCGGCTGCGGGCTGAAATGCTTCCGCCGCGAAGCCTATCTCGCTTTGCCCTATTTCGATGCGCTGCATCGCTTCATGCCGGCGCTGGTCGTGCGCGAAGGCTATGCCGTCGCCCATCATGACGTGCGTGACCGCCAGCGCCTGACCGGCGTCTCGAATTACGGCTTCTTCGACCGGCTCTGGGT
>JAEXUU010000068.1 GCA_023452965.1 Pseudomonadota bacterium
GCCTTCATCCTCGGCTCGCTGATCGGGGCCGAGCGCCAGTACCGGCAGCGTACCGCCGGGCTGCGTACGACCGTGCTGGTCGCGGTCGGTGCCGCCGCCTTCGTCGACCTCGCCATGCGGATGTCGGGCGCGCACGAGGCGGTGCGCGTCGTTTCCTATGTGGTCTCCGGCATCGGCTTCCTCGGCGCCGGCGTGATCATGAAGGAGGGCATGAACGTCCGCGGCCTCAACACCGCAGCGACCTTGTGGTGCGCGGCGGCGGTGGGCGCCTGCACCGGGGCCGACATGCTGGCGGAAGGCGTGCTCGTCACCTTCTTCGTCCTCGCCGGCAACACCCTGCTGCGGCCGCTGGTCAACGCGATCAACCGCATCCCGATCAACGAGCGGGCGTCGGAAGCGACCTATGAGGTCGTGCTGACGACCAACGAAGCCTCGCTGCCGGCGGTGCGCGAGGCGCTGGTCGAGCATCTCGAGGCGGCGAAGTATCCGACCCGCGACGTCAGGACGGTGGAGCGCGGCGAGGACGCCGTCGAGGTCGTCGCGGTCCTGATCAGCACCGCCGTCGAGCGCAAGGAGCTCGACCAGGTCGTCGAGCGGCTGGAGCGGGTGCCCGGCGTCAAGCACGCCACCTGGGAAAGCAGCACGGCGGACTGAGCGACGGCCCCGCGGCCTGACCTGACGTCGTCGACCGGGCGGTCATGGGTGGCGCGGCGGCCGAGATCGGCTAGACATTGGGGTGCTGCCGGTTCCGCTGCGGAACCGGCCTTCGTTTCGCCGGGCCTGCGCGGTTGGTCCAAGGAGGAGGAGACGGCCTTGTATCGTTATCTCAAGCTCAAATCCCTGGTGCTGCTGGCGGCCCTGTTCGGTGGCTTCGTCGGGCCGATGGCGCCAGTCATGATCACGCCGGCCGAGGCGCAGTCCCGGGGCGGCCAGAACGTCAACCGCGGGCAGGTGAATCGTGGGCATAGCCGGCCCCATGCGCGCCCGCATCATCGCCCGAACACCCGCCCGCAACACCGGCACGTGACGCGCCCGCCGCATCACCGGCCGCGCCACAATGTCCGGCACCATTCGCGCAACAACATCGTCGTGGTGCATCCGCGCCGGCACTGGAACCGTGGCGGCGCGGTCGCGGCCGGCGCGGCGATCGGCTTCATCGCCGGGGCCTCAGCCGCCTCCTGGGCCGGGCCGCCGCCGCGTTCGGGCTATTGCTGGTACTATACCAACCGGGCCCGCACCCATGGCTTCTGGGACTGGTGCCCGCGCTGAGCGAAGGCTCTGTCCGACTTGCCGAATCGATCGACGCCCGGCCGAGAGGCCGGGCGTCTTGCTTGGGCGGGCTGCGGCCTTGCGCCGCCGGTGATTGACTTGCCCCCCGCCGCCCCTACCGTGATTTGAGAGAGGTTGCGTCGGGGGAATGATGCGTTTGCGTGCGGTTGCGTTGGTGCTCGTCGGGGCGCTTTCTCCCGGCTTGGCCGAGGCACAGCAGGATCCGTATTTCCGCGCCGCGCAGGAAGCCTTCCTTGGCCTGAAGCCGGATACCCGCCTGTGGTTCCAGCTGGTGCTGACCAGCGCCGGGCATTGGCCGGCCGTGCCCAATATCGGCTATTCGCGCCGGCTCTTCGAGGCGACCAGGCAGTTCCAGCGTTCGCGCGGCGAAGCGCCGACCGGGATACTGACGAAGCTTCAGGTCGAGCGCATCCTGCAGGCAGGCACCGAGGTCATGAATGGCTGGCGGCTGCGCTGGGTGCCGCATCCGACGCGCGGCCGGCAGCTCTGGGTGCCGATGGGGCTCAATCTGGAAGCGAAGAAGACCGATGCCGGCGTCGAGATGCGCGAGCCCGGCAACCGCTTCCGCCTGAAGTTCAACTACTACGCCGCGATCGATGTCGGCAGCGCCTATGCGGTGACGCTGCAGGAAATGGCGGGCAGTGGCGACAGGATCAACTTCAAGACCCTGAAGCCCGATTTCTTCGTCATCACCGGCAATCAGGGGCGCTACAGCCGCTATGTCCGCTACCACGCCGATGGCAGTGGCATCCTCGGCTTCGACATGTCGTGGTCGGATGACGACGCGCCGGTCTATGGCAGCCGGCTGGTGACGGTGATCTCCGGCTCGCTCTGGGCGACGATGACGGGCGCGCCGTTTCCGGAGGCCAAGCGCGTGCGTTTTCCCTGGGAGGGCGGCGAGGCCGAGGTCGCCAATGCGCCGCGGACGCCGCCGCCGGCTCCCCCGACGACGACGCCTGCCACTGTGCCGCAGCAGCCGCCGAAGCCGAAATCATCCTCCGGTTCCGGCTTCTTCGTCTCGAAGGCCGGGCATCTTTTGACCAACGCCCATGTCGTCCAGGATTGCGCGGCGATCACCGTGCGGCCGGACGGGGCGGTCGGCGTGCCTGCGCAGGTGCTCGCCCGGGACGCGATCAACGATCTTGCCGTGCTGAAGGTCGCCGGCCCGGCCGAGCGCACCCTGCCGATCCGCCCGAGCGTCCGGCTGGGCGAGGGCATCGCCGCCTTCGGCTTCCCGCACAGCGATCTCCTGGCGACGGCTGGTAATTTCACCCTCGGCAACGTCACCGCTCTGGCCGGGCTGAAGGACGACAGCCGCTACCTGCAGGTTTCGGCCCCGGTCCAGCCCGGCAATTCCGGCGGGCCGCTGCTCGACGGTGCCGGCAATGTCGTCGGTGTGGTCTCGGCCAAGCTCGACGCGATCAAGATGGCCTCCGAGCGCGGGGACCTGCCGCAGAACATCAACTTCGCGGTCAAGGCCTCGCTCGCCGGCAGCTTCCTCGACGCCAATCAGATCGCCTACGAGACCGGCGCGCCCGGCGAAAAGCTCGACCCGGCCGACCTCGCCGAACGCGCCAAGAAGGCGAGCGCGTTCATCACCTGCCGTTGAGACGCGGGAGCGGGCGAAGGGGGCGCGCGCTTCGACGATCTTGCCTGTGCTCCAGCTCTCGACGACGACATCAGCGCTCGGCCTCGCCGAATGCCAGCGCTAGTCCGCGCAGACTCCGATCGCTCTGCCACGGCAAAACCAAGCACTGGCCGAAAGTGGTCTGTTCGTCGGGCGTCGCGACAGCCTGATCTGACCGATGTTCCAAATCGTTAATCAGCTTTCGGGGCGGTCGTATCCGACGGCCGCTCCGGAATGGACAACCACAACGACTCGATATCTAGTCGGACCTCTTCGTCGACTTATGCCTGTCTGCCGGAGTTTCTCATGGCACGCGACGTTCGCCGAGCTGCCGGGAATGCCGATCGGCCTTCGGGTTCCCGCATGGCAGTGCTTGCCATGACGGCGGATACCGCGGGCCGGTTCGAAGACAGCAAGCCTAGACGCCCGCCTGAGCCTCGTTTCGCCGGAGCGGCCACCTCCGCGGCTTTGACTGTATCGACGATCGTCCTGGCCGCGATCCTTGTCCGGAGTCCCGCTCTCGCGCAGCAAGTGCTCGCCAATGGGGTGACCGTCACGGCCAGCGGAACGGTCGATACCGGCACGACCGGCGGGGACCCGGGGATTGGGCTGCGCGCCATCAATGGCGGCGTCATCCAGAGCTTCAGCCCGCTCACCGTGATCACCGGCGGAGCGAATGCGATCGGGGCGCAGGCCCTGAGCGGATCGCGGATCGACATCTTCAGCGGCTCGTCAATTCGGACCTCTGGCGTCAACGCGGATGGCCTCGTCGCCTCCGGCATCGGGTCGACCGTCAACGCGGCCGACACGACGGTCACCCTGTTGACCAGCGGCTATGCGGCTATCGCGGGCAGCGGAGGCCTGATCTCGACATCCGGCGTATCATTCGTTTCGCCGAGCTCGGGCGTTACCGCGCTTGGGAATGGCACCGTGACGATGATCAACGGCAGCGTCACCAATTCGGGCGTCAACAGCGGTGCGGTCGTCGCGAACGGGTCCGCCGCGACGATCAGCGCCACCGGCACCGCCATCTCCGGTACGGCCGCTGGCACGCGCGGTATCCTGGCGGTGAATGGCGGCCGGGTCACGCTGTCGAACGCTTCGGTCAGCAGCACAGGCGGCGGAACCGCGGTGCAGGCGTTCAGCGTCGGCCAGGTCACGCTGAACAACAGCACCGTCACGGCCGACAACGGCAATGCGCTGCATGCGACGGCGGGGCCGAACGTCCTTATCGCCGCCAACGGCACCAGCATCACGACGACCGGCGCAGGGGCGCATGGCGCCCTGGTGCAGTCGGGCGCCGCGGTCGACATCGCCGCCGGCTCGACCATCACGACCAATGGCGCGGGCTCCCACGCGGTTCTGATCAGCAATGCCAGTCTGACCATCAGCGACAGCACGCTGGCAGCGCTCGGAGTTGGCTCCGATGCGCTTCGTTCCAGCGCCGGGACGATCAATGTTCCCATCGCGCGCAGCACTTTGCGAGCAGCACAGGGCGCGGCCATCGCGGCGCTCGGCGGAACCTTGAATGTCGCCATGACCGGATCTTCGGTGGTGGGCGGTCCACTGGCATTGCAGGCGAGCAACAATGCCATTCTGAACCTTTCCGCCGACGCCTCCACGCTCACCGGTACGGCAACGACGGCTGCCGGCAGCACCTCCAATGTGGTGCTGCAGAACGGCGCGACCTGGAACGTGACGGGGAACTCCACGCTCACCAGTCTGACGAATGGATCGGGAAGCCTGATCCAGTTCAGCGCGCCGGATGGCGGGTTGTTCAAGACGATGACGACCGTGAATTACATCGGCTCGGGGGGCGCCCTGGGGCTCAACACCTTCCTCGGCACCGACAGCTCCCCATCCGACCGGCTGGTGATCAATGGCGGCGCGGCGACCGGCGCCTCGTCCCTGCGTGTCGCAAATACGACAGGTCCCGGCGAGCTCACCGTCGCCAACGGCATTCTCGTGGTCCAGGCGCTCAACAACGGCACCACCAGTTCCGGGGCATTCTCGCTTGCGGGGCCAGTCGTCGCCGGCCCCTACGAGTATTCGCTCTACCGCGGCAGCGTCGACGGCACGGGGCCCGACAACTGGTATCTGCGCTCCAGCGTGCCGACGCCGCCGCCGGATCCGCCCACACCGCCTACGCCACCCACACCGCCCGAGCCGACGCCGCCGACACCGACGCCGCCCGAGCCGCAGCCGCCTTCTCCGGAGCCGACGCCGCAGCCGCCTCGGGTTCAGGTTCCCGACTACCGCCGCGAGGTTTCGCTCTATTCCGCGCTTCCGGCGATGGGGCTGATCTATGGCCGCACGATCATCGACAGCCTGCATGAGCGCGTCGGCGAGCTTCGGCCGCTCGAGGCTGTGCCGGTCACCGAAGAGCGGACGATCTGGTGCAACAGCCCGGAGAGCAACTTCCGCTGCACCACCGTCCTGCGCCTGCCGGCCAGTGCCGTGGATGTCAACCGCTCCTACGCCTCGGCAGGCTGGGGGCGGATCATCGGGCGGCATGGCAATCAGGATGGTGGACCGGGCGGCATTTTCCGCAACGGCCCGAATTTCGACTACGATATCGGCGCGCTGCAGGCCGGCCTCGATCTCTACCGGGGCGTCAATGCCGACGGCAGCCGCGACCATGCCGGCATCTACGGCGTGATCGGCCGCATCCAGGGCGATGTCCGGCATTTCAATGGCATCAAGGCCGGGACGAATACGATCGACGGCTACTCGCTCGGCGCCTACTGGACTCATTTCGGTGCCGCGGGCTGGTATCTCGACGGCGTCGTTCAGGGC
>JAEXUU010000688.1 GCA_023452965.1 Pseudomonadota bacterium
TTCGAGGCTCGCTACGTCCCGAGCCTCGAAACCCGGGCGCATTGGCCAAATACCCGCTTCCTCTCCGGGCAGTTCGCCTCGTGGATCGAGGTGCCGCTCTCGCTCCTGGGCCTTCCCGGCTGCGCGATCGAGACACCGCTCGAATTCCTCGGTGACGATGCCGACCCGGCCGGGGGAGACATCATCCGCGCGCTCAAGCTGATGCTGCCGTCCTATCTCGACGAAGGCGTTCCGACCGTCGCCGAAGTCGCCGAAATGGCGGGGACGAGCGCCAGAAGCCTTCAGCGCAAGCTGGCGCTCGCCGGCCTGACCTATTCCGACCTGATCGAGGCCGCACGCTTCGAGAAGGCGGCCAAGCTGCTGCGCACGACGGACGCCAAGGTGATCGAAGTGGCGTTCGCTTCGGGCTATGCGGACCCGGCCCATTTCACGCGGGCATTCCGTCGCATGTCGGGCACCACGCCGCGTCGGTTTCGCAACGAAGCGAGGCCGCGTTGATCTTCTCGCACCGCCGAGCAGGCTGGCGCCGGATGTCCGCTATCGGGTACTCCGCCAACGCCGCTATCGGCGCGTCGTCGCGATGTGCGTCATAGACCAGGCGAACGGAGCCGGCCGAGCGCCCGCGGGAAGTCGGCCGCAGACCGAACAGATGGAGCTGACCCTATGATTGAACGCATTGGCATGACGGAACGCTGGAGCGACGCTGTTATCGTTGGAGATCTGATCTTCCTTGCGGGCCATGTCGCGGAGCAGACGCGCGGCCAATCCGTCAAGGTGCAGACCGAGGAAGTTCTGCTCAGCCTCGATGACACGCTGGCCCAGGCCGGCGTCTCCAAGAACAACCTGGTCAGCGTCACCATTTACCTCGCCGACATGGCGGGGTTCGCCGCCATGAACGAAGCTTGGGACGCCTGGGTTGCAAAAGGCCACGCGCCGGCCCGCGCGACCGTCGAGGCGCGCCTTGCCTATCCCGACCTCCTCGTCGAGATGACGGCGATCGCCGCCCGATAGCCCCGTGCCGGTCCCAGCGGCTCTATCGCCAAATGCGAAGACGATCCGTCGGGCTTGATCGCTCGACGGAAGGATGGTGAGCGCCTCGGCTTGTGCTTCCCGCGTGGCGATGTGCGAACGGAACTCGTCGCCCGTCATCTCGTGCAATTGCTTGCCGGCACCTTCGTCGCCGGCGCCGCCGAAAATTCCGGCATCGTAGATTGCGGCAGCTGCGCGCTCCTGCTTCACCACGGCCAGATCATGCTCGCCGCGCAGAAACTCGCGGGCGCTGTCGTGCTTCTCGCGGGCTTGGGCCAGTGTCCTCTCTGGCTGCCGGCCGAGCGAGAGCAGCTTCTCCCTGCCAACATACCGGGTATTTCATCCGCCACAGCTTCGAGCCGTTCGGGTTGAGCTGAAGATAGAACCCGCCACCACAGACATCTTGGTCGGTTTCTCGGTCGGCTGCGCGCGACGAATCTGTGCGTCGGCGAGCAATTCGATTTCCTCTGTGAGGGCGATCCCCCCACAGCGCGGAATCGAGTCCCCGAAAGTACCCCCAGATGCCTGCGGCAGGATGGGAAGGCGCGGGAGCAAGAGCGAGGGGCAAGGTCACGTAACCTGTTGAATTATCAACAAGTCTGCGTCGGAGCGGGAAAGCCTGGGCAAGGAAATGGCGGAGACGGAGGGATTCGAACCCTCGATACCCTTATGGGGTATGCTCATTTAGCAAACGAGTGCCTTCAGCCTCTCGGCCACGTCTCCGTTGAAAGGCTCTATGCCCGATCCTATGCCGCTTTGACAAGCGACCGTTTCGAACAAGCGTGGAAAAGACGCGATGCCTGTCGCGGTGTGGCGTCAGCCCCTCGCCTCGTCCAGCGCCTCGACGAAGGCCAGAGCCTCGGGAAGCGTCTCGAAAACCGGGCAGGGCAAACGCTCATCCTCGGCTTCGGTCAGCCCGAAGCGCACCGCAAAACCTACGGATTCGCAACGGATCGCGATCGGGCGCAGCGGCATCGTGGCGCGATCAGCAAGCATGGCGGCGGCGTCTTGCATGGCTTGTCGTCCTGCGGAGACTGCCGCCAGTAGCGCCCTCGCAGCTGAACGGCTGCCGAACGGAGCATGCAGGAAGACGACAGTGATAGCCTGAGCTGTCTCAACCGCCTGCGACCGTTGCCGACTCGGTCCGCAACCGCGCCCTCGCGGCGTTCATGGCGCCAGAGCTCGCCAGGGCCCATGCGCAGCGCCGCTGCGCGCCAACTCGCCTGGCATCGCGGATCGAAGCGCCGGTCTGGTCTTGCGCTGCCTGACCCGCGGCCCAGCCACCAGCCACCGCCGGCCTCGATTTCCTTATGCAGAGGTGTTTCGGCGCCCCTTGTTCGATTGCACTCTTCGGTGCGGTCTCGGCAGATTTCAAGTGAGACCAAATGCATGGCCCGTCTCATTCGGCCCGCTGTTCGCGGAAGCCAGCCATCCCCATCTGAACGCCATGAGCGCGTATTCGATTGGCGGGTTTCACCATGTGCGAGAAAGAAATGGCTGATCCGCAGGTTCAGCGGTTGGCGCAGGCCATCTACGCTGCGATCTGCAAGCAGTTCGATGCCGAAAGTCCGACCGCGCCCATGGTCTGCGGTCAAGGAGGCATGCGCGATGTGCTCGTAGAAGGCCATCTCGATTTGGTGAAGGTGGCGGCGGCCCTCAACAAGCGCTGCTGTCTGCAGATGCCGGACATCGAGACGGTTGCTGCCATGCGCCCAGATGATGACGCCAACATGCCCGGCCGCGAGGACCGCACTCGCCGTTCGGCCGAAGGCAATGCAGATGCCGAGGAATCACCGCCGGGTTCGCAGATTTTCCAGGCCTAGGCTCTGGGCGCGCTGCCGAAGCTCTATCCGACATTGGGCGTCCATGCCGCGCGCTCGTCCGCCAGACCTACCACCAGCGGGCCTGACGCGTTGTTCCCGACGACCCTTCCTCACGCGGGAAGTTGGTGACGAGAAAGCGGACTGCCCGAGTCGGCGCTCACCCAAACTGAAGCTTGAAAGGAAAAATGGTGCCCAGAGCTGGAATCGAACCAGCGACACTGCGATTTTCAGTCGCATGCTCTACCAACTGAGCTATCTGGGCATCCGGCGAAGCGCGCTGCGCCTCGGTTGGTGAGTGGCGTATAGAGGCAGCCGGGCGAGCTGTCCAGCCGACAAAACACCGGCAGTGGAAAAATGCGGTGCGGAAAACGAAATGCCTTCCACCACGCGGCCTCACTCCTCCTCGTCGCGGCGCTTCGGCACCGGCTCGGCCATGTCCTCGACGGGTTCGCCGGGAATCACGTAGCTGCCCTTCAGCCAGCGGCCGAGATCGATGTCGGCGCAGCGCGCCGAGCAGAACGGCTTGAAGCGCTGCACCGCCGGCTTGCCGCAGATCGCGCAAGGCCGGCCGGTGGGCGCAGTGCCCGAAGGGGTCTCAGGCGCCATATTGCAGGGTCACGCCGCCGTCGACCACGAGCTCGAGCCCGGTGACATAGCGCGCCTCGTCGCTCGCCAGGAACAGCGCGGCCCAGGCCACGTCCCAGCCTTCGCCCATATGGCCCATCGGCACCTGCGCATCGCGGGCCTTCCACATCGCCGCGACATCGCCCTTGGCATAGGATTGCGCGAGCCCGGCCGAATGCTCGACCATCGGCGTCTTCATCAGCCCGGGCAGGACGGCGTTCACGCGGATCTTCTCGCGCGCATATTGCGCTGCCGTCGTGCGGGTGAGCTGGTTCATCGCCGCCTTGCTGGCGCCATAGCTCGCATAGGGCACGCCGGTGTGGCGGATCGATGCGATCGACGAGATGTTGACGATCGAACCGCCCTGCCCGTTCTCTGCGAACTGGCGCTGCATCACCGGGATGACGTGCTTCATCGCCAGGAAGCAGCCGGTCAGGTTGACGGTGAAGACCCGCTCCCAGGTCTCCAGCGGCAGGTCGACGACGCTGCCGACCTCGGCGATGCCGACATTGTTGTCGAGCACGTCGATGCGGCCATAGGCCTTGAGCGTCGCCGCGACCAGCGCGGTGAGATCGTCCTCGCTGGTGACGTCGGCGCGGATGGCGAAGGCCTCGCCGCCCTCGCCGGCGATGATGTTCGCGGTTTCCTGCGCAGCCTCGAGATTGCGGTCCGCGCAGACCACCCTGGCGCCTTCGCGGGCGAAGACGGTCGCGGTCGCCTTGCCATTGCCCCAGCCCGGGCCGATCGAGCCCGCGCCCGCGACGATCGCGACCTTGCCTTCGAGACGTTTCGTCATGCCGGTGTTTCCTGCCCTGAGCGCTTG
>JAEXUU010000130.1 GCA_023452965.1 Pseudomonadota bacterium
CAGCGGGTTCGACAGCCCCTCGCTGCACCGCAACATTAGCTGCGGCGGCGCGATGCACTTTGCGAAAAGTCAAACATCGGGAAGATTGGCCGTGGCCTCCCCGGAATCCGCCGACGCGCCGGCCACCCCATGCGAGGACAGCCGGAATCTCACATTCGTGGAATCCCTTGGAGAGGAAACCTGAAGCGCGATCTAAAGCTCGCGCAGCGCCGCCGCGCCCGCCTGGGCGCTGCGGCCGATCTCGGCGAAGAGCAGCGCCATCTCCTCGAAGACGCTGCGGTCGCTTTCGGCCTCGGTCAGCGAGTCGAGATCCGAAAGGAAGCCGAGCAGTGCGGCGATCCGCTCCTTGTGATCGCGCGCCTTGGCGAGCTGCCGGCGGGATTCGCGCCGGCGTTCGAGCTGGTCGAAACGCTCCAACGCACCGTCGAGCCGCTCGCGGCAGGCGCAGTCGAGATCCTCCGGCCGCAGGACCCGGCGCAACCGGCCGATCAGCTCGCTCGCCGGGGTCGCCCGGCTGGCCGGCTCGGAGCCGGGACGCGCTACTCCGCCTTGGCCGCCGTTCATGCCCGCCTCCATTTCCGCACTCGCGGGCGGTTCAGACGCCCGCTCCGACCCGAAGATGCCCAGGGACCGCATGCAGGAAGCCGTTAGCGAACGGCACCTCGGGATAAAGCTCACCGAGCCGCTGCTCGCCTTCCTCAGCGTCGAGACGCCCGTCGGCGACATCGCGGAACAGCTTGGCGACCGCCACCATGTCGCAGCTCTGCGGCGAGAGCCGCAGCGAGGCGACGCCGGCCTCGCGCAATGCCGGAATGTCGTGCAGCAGGCTGGCGCAGCCATGCGAGAGCGTCTGCACCCCGTTCACCGAAAGGAATCCGGCGCCGTCGAGCGTCTTGACCGGCATGCCGTCCGGATCGAGCTCGCAGACGAAGCGGCAATTATCCTTGGTCAGCTTGTGGGCGCGGGCATGGTAGCAACGTGCCGAGATCGCCAGCGGCACCTTGCCGAAGGCGAAGACCTCGATCGCCAGCTGCGGCAGGGCGGCGGCGATCGTCGCGACGGCCGGCAGCGGCAATTCCGGCGGCAGGCAGATCCGGCTCGCGCCGCACTCGGCCAGGAAGCTCGCCGCGCCTTCATTGTACACGTTGACGAACGGGCCGACGGCGAAGGGCCGGCCGTTCAGCGAGGCGAGGCAGGTCAGGTCGTTGATCTCGACCATGGTGTCCTCGGCCTGCATCAGCTCGCGGCTCTGGCGGCGTTCGCGCGGCAGCGAGACCAGGATGAGCGAGGCCGGCAGGACCTGCTTGCCCGCCGCCTCGAGCCGCTCGATCACATCGGGGAGAAGATCCTGCTTGAACGGCGCCCGCTTGGAGCAGACGACCTCGCCGACCACCACGGTTTCGACCGGCGCCTCGTCGGCGATGCGATAATAGAAGTCGCGCCAGCGCTCGGGTGACCAGTGGTAGAGCACGGGGCCGAGGGTCAGTTGCATCGGCAATTTCCTTGATGCGCGAGTGGCGGCTAGCGCCAAGCCTTGCGATAGGCGCCGACCGTATTGGCCTGCCCCTCGGACATGGCGACGAGCCCCGTCATCGGCGCGCTGCGCCCCTCGTCGATGGCAGCGAGAATGTCGCGGAAGGAGCGGACGACGCCGGCGATATAGGCCCGCCCGCGCTGGCGGCCCTCGATCTTGAAGGCCGTCACGCCGGCATCGCGCAGTGCCGGCAGCAGCACGCCGGCGTCGAGGCTGACCGGTTCCTCGAAAATGTACCCGGTACTCTTCGGCGTGACGAAGCGGCCCTTGCACAGGGTCGGGTAGCCGGCGGGCTCGTCCTTCTCGAAGCTGTTGATGGTGAAGCCGCCGAGCTTGGAGACGATGCGCCCACCCTGCTGCGCATAGGCGACATCGCCGGCGGGCGAGCAGACGCCCTGCATGTTCGGGGATTTTCCGGTGGCGTAGGAAGAGAGCGAGCAACGCCCCTCCTCCATCACGCAGAGGCCGCCGAAGACGAAGACCTCGGTCTCGCAGCTCGTCTCGCGGACGATCGAGGCGATCTCCATCACGCCGAGCACGCGCGGCAGCACCACGCGCTGCGCCCCGAAGCGCTCGACATAGAAGCGGATCGCGTCGGGATTGGCCGCGGCCGCCTGCACCGAGACATGCAGGCGCTGGCCGGGATGGCGACGAGCGGCATAGGCGAGCGTCGCGAGATCGGCGAGGATCAGCGCGTCGGCGCCGGCGGCAACGGCATCGTCGATCGCCGACTGCCAGAGCTGGAAGGACCCGGCGCGCGCGAAGGTGTTGATCGCGACCAGCACCTTGACACCTTGGCGATGCGCGAAGGCGATGCCCCGTCGCAATTCGTCCCGCGAAAAATTCAGGCCGGGGAAGTTGCGGGCATTGGTCTCGTCGCGGAAGCCGCAATAGACCGCATCGGCGCCAGCCTCTACGGCAGCCTCGAGGCTCGCCGGCGTACCGGCAGGGCAGATCAGTTCCAAGACGAGCCTCCGGGTGTGGCCTGTGGAGGCCGGGCCTGTCCGGTCTGCCGGCGCAGGAACGCGGCGGCGCGGATCCCGAGCGGGCCGAGGCAGCCGAGCAGGAGCGTGCCGAAATCGAGCCGGGCGTCGTCGAGCGCGTTGCGCAGAGCGAGCGTCGCCTCCATGTCGCCCTCGATCGACAGGGTCCGCGAGAAGAATAGCGCGTCGCCGTCGAGTCGGCCCTCGGCCATGCCGATCAGCCCGGACAGCGGGCCGCGAATGCGCACGTCGAGCCCGGGCGGTAGCCGGCGGACGGCACGCGCCTGCGGGCGTTCCGGCCGCGGCTCCAGCACGAAGGCGAAGGGCAGATCGGTCGGCTCGATGCCGAAGCGCTTCTCGGCGTGCTCGCCGAGGCGGCCGTAAAGATCCGGGTGGAGGCGACCGATGCGCGACAGCGTCAAGGCCAGCAGCGGCTGCAGCGGCCCAAGCGGCAGCGGTGCCATGGCGTGGGTGAGCCAGGGCGGCAGGACCAGAGGTCCAGGTGGTGCTGCATTCGGCGTCGCGCTGTTCGGCATCGATCTCCTCCTGCCCGCAAGATCGCGGCAAAGACCCGCCAGGTCGTTGCGCCACCGCAAAGACGAGGCGGAATGCGCGGGAGCATGGTGCGGCAACCGGAGCCCCTGCCCTTGCCGATCCGTGAACTGCCGCGCTTTCGCGACCTCAGCGCCTTCCTCGCCCATCTCGACGACGCCGGTCAGTTGCGGCGGATCGCCGAGCCGGTCAGCGTCGTGCACGAGATCACCGAGATTCATCGCCGCGTCATCGCGCAGGAAGGACCGGCGCTGCTGTTCGAGCGTCCCGTACGGCCGGACGGCACGGTCTCGCCGATCCCGCTGCTGACCAATCTGTTCGGCACGGTCGAGCGCGTCGCCTGGGGGCTCGGCCGCACGCCCGGACAGTTGCCTGCCCTCGGGCGAACCCTCGCCGAGCTGCGCGAGCCGCGCCCACCCCGCGGCCTCGCCGAAGCCTGGAAGGCGCTGCCGCTGGCGCGCGCGGCACTTTCCATGCGCCCGCGCGGCGAGAACCGGGCGCCCGTGCAGGAGCAGGTGTTCCGGGGCTATGACATCGACCTGACGGCCCTGCCCGTGCAGACCTGCTGGCCGGGCGAACCGGCGCCGCTGATCACCTGGCCGCTGGTCATCACCGCGCCGCCGGAGCCGACGCCCGAAGACGAGTGCAATCTCGGCGTCTACCGCATGCAGGTGCTGGGAAAGGACCGCGCCATCCTGCGCTGGCTCGCCCATCGCGGTGGCGCCCGCCATCATGCGCAATGGCGACGGCTTGGCCGCGACATGCCGGTCGCGGTGGTGATCGGCGCCGACCCGGCGACGATCCTGTCGGCCGTGCTGCCGCTACCCGAGACCGTTTCGGAGATGCGCTTTTCCGGCCTGCTGCGCGGCGAGCGGCCGGCCCTCACGAATTGCGTCAGCGTGCCGCTTGCCGTGCCGGCAGCGGCCGAGATCGTCATCGAGGGGCTGGTCTCGCCAGACGAAACCGCTCTGGAAGGCCCGTTCGGCGACCATACCGGCTACTACAATGCGGTCGAGCCCTTCCCGGTGATGCGGGTCACCGCGGTGACGATGCGCCGTGCGCCGCTCTATCTTTCGACCTTCACCGGACGCGCGCCCGACGAACCTTCTCGCATCGGCGAGGCGCTGAACACGCTGTTCCTGCCTTTGCTGCAGCGGCAATTTCCGGAGGTGGTCGATTTCTGGCTGCCGCCGGAGGCCTGCTCCTACCGGATCGCGGTCGTCGCCATGGCCAAGCGCTATCCCGGCCAGGCGCGCCGGCTGATGCTGGGCCTGTGGTCGATGCTGCCGCAGTTCAGCTACACCAAGCTGATCATCGTGGTCGACGCCGACATCAACCCGCGCGACTGGGCGCAGGTGATGTGGGCGGTCGCGACCCGCTCGGATGCCAGCCGCGACCTCGTGACGATCGCCGACACGCCGATCGACTATCTCGACTTCGCCTCTCCCAAGCCCGGCCTCGGCGGCAAGCTCGGCATCGACGCCACCAACAAGCTGCCGCCCGAGCCCGAACGCGAATGGGGCGCCCCGATGCCGATGGATCCTGAAGTCAGCGCCCGCATCGACGCGCTCTGGCCCTCGCTCGGCCTTGCAACGCCCCCCGGAACCGCATCATGAATCAGCTTCCGCCCGCCGCCGTCTTTCCGGGGGCGCCCACCGTTTCGAGCCGCCCGCTGCGGGTGATAGTCGGGCTGAGCGGCGCATCCGGCGCGGCGATCGGGCTGCGCGTGCTCGAGCGGCTCGCAGCCTCCGGCCGGGTCGAAACCCATCTCGTGGTCTCGCGCGCGGCGGAGCGCACGCTTGCCGCCGAGGTCGGTCCCGACGCCCTGGCACGGGCGCTCGCCCTCGCCAATGTCCATCACGACCATTGCGATATCGGCGCCTCGATCGCGAGCGGGTCCTTCCCGGTGGCGGGGATGATCGTCGCGCCCTGCTCGATGCATACGCTCTGCGCCATCGCCTATGGCCAGCTCGGCAATTTGCTGGTGCGCGCCGCCGATGTGCAGCTCAAGGAGCGCCGCCGGCTGGTCCTGATCGCCCGCGAGAGCCCGCTGCATCTCGGCCATCTGCGGGCGATGGCGCAGGTCACCGAGTATGGCGCCATCGTCGCGCCGCCGGTCCCGGCCTTCTATCTGCGGCCGCCGGACATCGCCGCGATCATCGACCAGATCGCCCTGCGCGCCATCGGCCTGGTCGGCCTCGGGCTCGACGAGATCGCCCCCCTCGCCTGGCAGGGAGAGATGGAAACAGGCGTGCCCGTCACGATCAACGACTAGCTTCGCCGATTGTACACGCGTCTCCGT
>JAEXUU010000173.1 GCA_023452965.1 Pseudomonadota bacterium
CGGCGATATCGGCGGCAAGGTTCCGCTCGGCCTGGGGCAGGGGAGTCTCGCCATCCTCGCCCAGCTGCCCGAGGCTGAGCGCGAGGCGGTGATCCGCTTCAACATCCCGCGCCTGCTCGACCGTGGCTTTCTCGATGAGGCCGGCCTGCGCATGGCGCTGGCGAAGGCGCGCGAGCAGGGCTGGGTCAATCTCAATACGGGCCTGATCCGGGGCATGGCCGGCGTCGGCGTACCTGTCTTCGATGCCGAAGGGCGGGCAGTTGCCGCGCTCAGCGTCGGCACCTTGGCCGAGCGCCTCGGCGAGGAACGCTTGCCGGGCGTCGTCGGCATCCTGAAGGCCGAGGCGGCATCGCTCGGCGCCGGGCTGAACCCGTTCGATATCGCCCTGCGCTATCCCTCGCGCAGCCTGAGCGTCGTCGCCGACCAGATCGGCGCGGAGATCGCGGCGTCGCCTGAGCGCTCGGGACGGAGCCAGCCATGATTCTGGTCTGCGGCGAGGCGCTGGTCGATCTCTTCGTCGGTGCCGCCCAAAGCAGCGAGGTCCCGGCCCGCGCCGTCGCGGGCGGCTCGCCCTTCAATGTCGCGATCGGCCTTGCCCGCCTCGGTGTGGCAGCCGGCTTTCTCGGCGGGCTGTCGCGTGATCATTTCGGTCAGATGCTGGCCGGGCGCTTGGCCGCGGAAGGGGTCTATACGGGCTTTCTCGTTCGCAGCGAGCGGCTGTCGACCATTTCGGTCGTTGCCACCGGCGCCGATGGCCAGCCGAACTACGCCTTCCATGGGGAGGGCGCGGCGGACCGCTCGCTCACGCCGGCCGACATGCCGCAATCCCTGCCTGCGGAGGTCGAGGCGCTGACCTTCGGTTCCTATTCGACGGTCGCCGAGCCGGCAGCCTCGGCGCTGGCCGCTCTCGCCGAGCGCGAGGCCGGAAGGCGGGTGATCAGCGTCGACCCTAATCTGCGCCCCGGCGTCGAGCCCGACATGGCGCGCTGGCGGTCCATGGGCGAGCGCTTCTGCCGCTGCGCGACCATCGTCAAGGCAAGCGACGAGGATGTCCGCCTCGCTTGGGAGGGCGGCTTCTCACTCGACGATGCCGCCCGGTACTGGCTCGATTGCGGTGCGGCGCTGGTCGTGATCACGCGCGGTGCCGCAGGTGCGGTTGGGTTTTCGCGCGCCGGCATGGTCGCCGTCGCGGCCCGCCCCGCACAAGTTCGCGACACGGTCGGCGCCGGCGACAGTTTCCATGCTGCGCTGCTGGCGCAGCTTTCGCAGACCGGAAGGCTGCGGTGCGATGCCATCGCGGCGCTGGCACTGCCTGAGATCGAGGGATTGCTGCGCTACGCGGCCGCGGCGGCCGCGATCACCGTCTCCCGCCGCGGCGCCGACCTGCCGGCGGCGGTCGAAATCGACGCTGCGCTTGCGGCCGGGCGGAGCTGAACAATCTTCAGGCCGCAGCCGTCGCGAAATCCGCGGCCTCGTTGAAGGCGTCGAGCGTCCGCTCCGGCTTCAGCGCCTCGCAGGTTGCGGCATTGCCGAAGCCGTAGCGGGCCCAGAAGGCGGGCACGCCGATATTGCGGGCGAAGCGGATATCGGTCTCGGTATCGCCGAGCATGAAGGTCTGCGCGGGGCGAATATCGGGAAAGCGCGGCGCGATCAGACTGTGATAGCTGTCGGGGCGGGGCTTGCGGACGAAACCGGGGGCATCGCCGATCACCATCTCGAAATGCCCGTCTATGCCGAAATGCTCCAGAGCGGGTGCCAGTGACGCCTCGCCCTTGTTCGAGAGCACGATGCTGCGGCAGCCCGCCGCCGAGAGGCTTTCCAGCCCCTCGCGCACGCCCGGGAAAAGCTCTGTGAGAGCGAGGCCCTCGCCGCCATTGTAAATCTCGCGATAGCGACCGGCCCAGGCCGCACGCTGCGGATCGTCCGGCTCCAGCCCGAGCAGCCCGCCGAAGAGATCGCTCGCGACCGCGCCGCTGCCGATCGCGACGTCGACCACGGCCGCGTCGGGCGCCGGCCGGTCGAAGGAGGCGAAAGTCAGATCGATGACATGGCGGACCGCGCCATGTGTGCTGCAGATGGTGCCGTCGAAGTCGATGATCGCGAGCTTGAACACGGTTCGGCTGGCCCTTTCCTGGCTGGTCGGTCCCCGGCGGCGTCGAGCCTGCCTCTATGGCTCGTCATTCGCGACGATGAGTTCACAGCCGGCTTCGCGGATCATCCGCGTCGTTCCCGCCGGTGGCTGGCGGTCGGTCACCAGGGTGTTGATCTCGCTGAGATGTCCGAGGCGGGACATGGCGGCGCGGCTGAACTTCGTATGGTCGGCCAGCAGCACGGCGCGCCTGGCATTGCGCAGCATGGCGCGCCCGACCACGGCTTCGTCGTCGCGATATTCGAGCAGATTGCCCTCGGAATCGATGCCGCCAATGCTCGTCATGTGCAGGTCGCAGCGATAATTCTCGATGAAGGCGGCGGCGTGCATGCCGCCCATGGCGCGGTTCTGGCCGAGCCACATGCCGCCGGTGATCAGGATCGAGATCTCCGGGCATTTGTCGAGGATCGAGGCTGCCGCGGTCGAGTTGGTGACGACGCGCAGGCCGCGTGGCCGCTTTTCGGCGATGGCCTTTGCGAGCGCGTCGACCGTGGTGCCGGGCGTCAGGAACAGCGAGCTGCCCGGCGTCACCAAGGCCGCCGCGGCGCGGGCGATCGCCGCCTTTTCGCTGGCGGTCTCGACATGCCGGAAATCGTAATCGGCGTTGACCGTGCTGAGATTGGCGCTGGCCCCGCCATGGTGGCGGCGCAGGTAGCCGCGGTCCGACAGGTCCTGCAGGTCGCGCCGCAGGGTTTGCGGGGTGACGTTGAACGCCGCCGCCAACTCCTCGATCGCGGCGTATCCGCGCCGGGAGAGGATGTCGAGAATCTCGCTATGGCGTTTGCTCAGCTGGGCCATGACAAGCGGTAAGGAGCACATTTCGTCCCGCGTCAAGCGGAATGCGCGTTTTCGAATATCGAGGTTGCGAAAAGGAAAGATTGCTGCATCATCCCGCTTCGTCGCCATCCTGGTCGACCTGTCCGTCGAGCATCCGGGATTTGCCGGCGCCGGCCCGGCGGTCGCCGCAAGCGGGAATCCCGGTTCGATGAAACGCAAGATCGTCTGCGTCGGAAACCTCGTCCTCGACGAGGTCTTCCAGGTTGCCTCCTTGCCGGCTTCCGGCATCAAGACCGGCGTTCTCGCCTATGAAAAGCGCTATGGCGGCCCGGCTGCGACGGCGGCGGTAGCGATCTGCCGCCTCGGCGGCACAGCATCCTATTGGGGGCGCGTGGCGGACGACCCTGCCGGCGAGGCCGGCATCGCCGCGCTCCGCCAGCATGGCGTGGATTGCGACGGCGTCGCCGTTCTCCCCGAAGGCCGGACCCTGCGCGCCATCGTGATGGTCGACGCAAGGGGCGAGCGCAGCATCGTCTCCGACCGGCACGGCCTCTCGCTCGATGGCTCGGTGCTGCCGGAAGATCGGCTGGACGAGGCTGGAGCCGTGCTCGTCGACAGCCGCTGGCCGGCCGGGGCGCTGATCGCGCTCGATCGCGCGCGAGCCTCCGGCGTCGTCACCGTGCTCGACGCCGATGGCGGTACAACCGCCGACAATCAGGCCCTGATCGACCGGGCCGATCATGTCGTCTTCTCCAGCGAAGGCCTGCGCGACCATGCCGGCGAGGGCAGCCCGGAAGAGTTGCTGCGCCAATGTGCCGGCGACGCCTCAAGGGTCGTCGCGGTCACCCGTGGTTCCAGCGGCAGCCTCTGGCTGATCGACGGCGAAATCGTCGCGGTTCCCGCCTTCCGGGT
>JAEXUU010000206.1 GCA_023452965.1 Pseudomonadota bacterium
GTCGACATGGCGAGCGGCACGATTGGCCTGAAGGCACGCTTCGACAATCTCGACAATGCACTCTGGCCCGGGCTTTCGGTCAACACGCGGATGCGGATCGACACGCTCAGGCAGGTCGTCGTCATCCCCGCGAACGGGGTGATGCATGGTCCTTCCGGCCTGTTCGCCTATGTCATCGGCGATGACGGCAAGGCGATCACCCAGCCGATCGAGGTCGCCAGCGACGATGAACGGGCGGTCGTTCTGTCAGGGCTCCGTGCCGGGCAGAAGATCGTGGTCGCCGGCCAATCGCGCCTGCAGGATGGCGCTTCGGTCGATGCCAAACCGATGCCGGCCGATGCCGAGACGCCGCCGGCTCCAGGCGCAGCCGCGCAGAATGCGCCCGCCGCTGAACAGAAGGCGCACTGAGCCATGGCCAGCAGCATCTCCACACCCTTCATCCGCTTTCCGATCGCGACGTCGCTGTTGATGGCCGGCCTCCTGCTCGTCGGGCTCGTCGCCTACCCGCAATTGCCGGTGGCGCCCTTGCCGGAGGTCGATTTCCCCACGATCCAGGTCTCGGCCAACCTGCCCGGCGCCGATCCGGCCACCATGGCCGCGACGGTCGCGCAACCGCTGGAGTCCCAATTCGCGTTGATTCCGGGCGTTGCGGAAATGACGTCGTCGAGCCAGGCCAATTCGACCCAGATCACCCTCCAGTTCGAGCTCTCGCGCAATATCGACGGCGCCGGCGCCGATGTGCTCGCCGCCATCAATGCGGCCTCCGGTCAGCTTCCCAAGAACCTGCCGAGCCCGCCGACCTATCGCAAGGTCAATCCGGCCGATGCGCCGATCCTGCTGCTAAGCGCCACCTCCGAGACCTTGCCGCTCACTCAGGTCTCCGACGAGGCCCTGACCAAGCTCGCCCAGGCGATCAGCCAGATCGGTGGCGTCGGCCAGGTCAGTGTCGGCGGCCAGCAGACGCCGTCGATCCGGGTCCAGGTCGATCCGGCGAAACTGGCCGCCCGTGGACTGTCGCTGGAGGATGTGCGCGCGCCGCTCTCCGTGACGACGGTCAACAGCCCGAAAGGCACCATCAGCGGCGTCGCACGCTCGTATACGATCTACGCCAATGACCAGCTCACCGACGCCAAGGACTGGAACGACGTCATCATCGCTTATCGCGACGGCAATCCTGTGCGCGTGCGCGACATCGGCCAGGCGGTCAGCGCCCCGCTCGACGATACGCAAGCCGGCTGGGCCGATGGCAAGCGCGGCGTCTTCCTGGTGATCTTCAAGCAGCCCGGGGCCAATGTCATCGCCACGGTCGACAAGGTCATGCAGGCTCTGCCGCACCTGACCGCCGGCATCTCGCCCGCCATCAAGATCGCGGTGCTGTCCGACCGGACGCAGACGATCCGCGCCGCGGTCAAGGACGTGAAGTTCACGCTCTTGGTGACGGTCGCTCTGGTGGTGCTGGTGATCTTCATCTTCCTGCGCAGCCTTTGGGCCACCATCATCCCGTCATTGACCGTGCCGCTCGCCCTGCTCGGCGCCTGCGCTCTGATGTGGTTCGCCGGCTACAGCCTCGACAACCTCTCGCTGATGGCGCTGACCATCGCCGTCGGTTTCGTCGTCGACGACGCCATCGTCATGCTGGAGAACATCACGCGCTATATCGAGGAGGGCGAGGAGCCGATGGATGCCGCCCTCAAGGGCGCGAGCGAGATCGGGTTCACCATCCTGTCGATCTCGATCTCCCTTGTCGCGGTGCTGATTCCGCTGCTGCTGATGGGCGGGATCATCGGCCGGCTGTTCCGCGAGTTCTCGGTCACGCTGGCGATGGCGATCCTGGTTTCCGCGGTGATCTCTCTGACCCTGACGCCGATGATGGCCTCGCGATTCATGAAGCCGCTTCGGGACGTGCATCACGGCCGAATCTACCAGGCCAGCGACAAGCTGTTCCAGGCACTGCTCGGCGCCTACGAGCGCAGCCTCGACGTGGCGCTGCGCTTTCGCGCCGTCACGCTGATGGTGTTCTTCGCAACGCTCGCGCTCACCATCTATCTGTTCGTCATCATCCCGAAGGGCTTCTTTCCGCAGCAGGATACCGGCCTGATCACCGGCGTGATCGAGACCGCGCAGGACACCTCCATCGCAGCCATGGCCAAGCATATGGAGGCGGTCGGCTCCATCGTGCTGAAGGATCCGGCGGTCGATCACATGGCGATGCGCATGGGCGGGGCGGGCGGCACCCTCAATGACGGCACCATGTACATCACGCTGAAGCCGCGGGAGGAGCGTACGGCCTCGGCCGACGCGGTGATCCGCCGGCTGCGCGCGCAGACCGGCGCGCTGGAAGGCGCCAGCCTCTATCTTCAGGCGACGCAGGATGTGCGCGTCGGCGGCCGGTCCTCGCGGACACAATTCCAGTTCACCTTGCAGGGAACCGACGTCGCCCAGCTCAACGAATGGGCGCCCAAGCTGCTCGACAGGATGAAGGCGATGCCGGAGCTGCGCGATGTCGCCTCCGACCAGCAGGCGGCTGGCTCCACCCTGACCCTGGCGATCGACCGCGATCAGGCTGCCCGCTACGGGCTGACCCCGGACGTCATCGACGCGACGCTCTACGATGCGTTCGGACAACGCCAGATCGCCAGCTACGCGACGCAGCTTTCGACCTATTACGTGGTTCTGGAAGTACTGCCGGCGCTGCAGCAGAAGATCGCGACGCTCGACCGGATCTACCTGCGTTCGGCGACGACGGGCGGCAACGTGCCGCTCTCGGCCATCGCCAGATGGAGCACGGTGCCGGCGCAGCCGCTGGCGATCAACCACCAGGGCCAGTTCCCGGCAGTGACGATCTCCTTCAATCTGGCGCCGGGCATCGCACTGGGCCAGGCGACCGCAGCGATCGCCGCCCTGGAACAGGCGATGAACCTGCCTGCAACGATCACGACGTCCTTCCAGGGGACGGCACAGGCCTTCCAGGACTCGCTCGCATCGGTGCCGATGCTGATCGCGGCGGCGCTGGTCGTCGTCTACCTGATCCTCGGCATCCTCTACGAAAGCTATATCCACCCGCTCACCATCCTCTCGACCCTTCCTTCAGCCGGTGTCGGAGCGTTGGCCATCCTGCTGCTCTTCGGCTTCGATTTCAGCCTGATCGCGCTGATCGGCCTCATCCTGCTGATCGGCATCGTGAAGAAGAACGGGATCATGATGATCGACTTCGCGATCGCAGCCGAGCGCGACCAGGGCCTGTCCTCGCTGGAGGCGATCAGGCGCGCCTGCCTGTTGCGCTTTCGCCCGATCCTGATGACCACCATGGCCGCTCTCCTCGGCGGCGTGCCGCTGATGCTGGGCCACGGCACGGGTTCGGAAATCCGCCAGCCGCTCGGCTACGCCATGGTCGGCGGCCTCTTCGTCAGCCAGTTGCTGACCCTTTTCACGACGCCGGTGATCTATCTCTATCTCGACGCCTTCTCGAACTGGCTTGCTCCGAAGCATCGCGCAGAAGGCGCAGGGATGGACGAGCGGAGCCGGATGGCGACGAATACTGATGGCTAGCAGCGGCTGATAGCCGCGATACGACGGAGACGAGTCGACAAATCGGGTAGTGGCTGTTGGATCTCGGCCAGATCCCTGGATTCTAGACCCGGTCAGCAGCAGTGCCGTTCAGTGCAGCTGGAGTCAGCGCGCCGCTGCGGGCAAGCTTGAAACGCCACCGGACGGTGCCCCGATGGTCTGGGCGACAAGTCGGTACTTGACGATCGTCAATGCGAGACCTCGGGCCCAGTCGACAAGGTCATTCCATGGGTCGACGATCCGTCCGGTTGCGGACAGGAAGGTGACGACGGTGGCGATCTCGGTCCGACCTTGGACGACCAGCACGCAGCCGATGCCGAGCACGAGCAGGCTGCCGAGGGAATAGGTCAGGTTCATCAGGAAGTTGAGAGCAAATTTGGTCTCGAACATGCCGAGGTTGAGCGTGAACACCTCGTCGAGGCGGCGCGCGCTGGATTCAGCTCGCGACCGTGACAGGATTTCTTCGCCGAAGCGCCGCAGAGTGCGGGTGCGCTGTGCCACGCGGCGGTTGATGGCTCGCTGCATCACCGGCACGAACACGAATTGCGGCGTCAGGATCAGAAGGCTGACTGACATCATCCTCAGGTCGAGGACGGCGAGATAGGCAAAGACGCTCGCCAGAAAGCCGATCTCGACAATTGGAAGGCTGAGGCTTGAACCGACGAAGGCGCCGATGTCGTCGGCTTCCGCGAGGATCATCGCGAGGCCGGTGCCATTGCTGAGCGCCAAGTCGTCGACCTGCAGGTTCTCCAACTTGCGCGTCACCACGAGGCGCAGATCCCGGGTCGCGCATTCGCCGAGCCAGGCTCGGTAGACGTTCATGGCGAGCTTCGCCGACCCGAACGTCAGAATGATCGCAAATTGCAGCCCGGCGAGCCTCAGGATGGCGGCGAGGCGGCCGGCATGGACGGCGGTGTCGATGATGCGACGCTGCGTTTCGATCGGGGCGGCGTTGAGCAGGAAGACCGCAACTGAAAGGGCGCAAACCGCGACCTGATGCCAGCCGCCCGACCACAGCACGAAGCGGGCGAGCGAAGAGGGCAGCGGCGGGTCCTGCGCATGAGGGCGAGGGGGCTCCGCTATCGACGCGATGAGCTGCGATAACATCATGGCGAAAGCCTCATGGAACGAGGACTGCCACATCTTGAGGCCGCCCTGTGCGCAGGTCGGCCAGCACCTCGCTCGCCTGCTTCAGCAGGCAGACGGTCGTCCTGGTTGCGATGCCGGTTTTCGCTTCCTGATGTCGTGGGTGCCGGACTTGCAGGGCGCGCCGGCCAAGAAAGCAAATCTGTGAACGTCAAAATGGGGCCGCCATGGCGACCCCGACTTCAGGATGTGAAGCCTTTAGTTGTGGTGTGGCAGCGCAGTCGGCGCGACATGCTGGCGAAGCTCCAAGTCCTTGAAGCGCTGATGGTAGGCGCGATACTGGCGCTGCTCTGCGAGGGCGCGCGCGCTTTGGGCTTGCTCGTGCACGATGCTTTCGGCGCCGAGTTCGGCTGCTTTTGCGTCCAATGTCAGCCCCCACATTGCGAGTAGCCCTGCGACCAGAAATATCCTCTGAACGGTCATGGTCGACCTCCTTTGGTGGAGTTCTGCGCCGGCATTCTCCTGCCTGGCTCCCCCAAACTACAGCTCTCGGGCCGGTGCTGACATGCAAATCAACGTGATTTCAGAAGAAGGCGAAGTGTCTCATAGGCACTATCGCTCCCAAAGCTTAGCGCTTGGATGGATCGTGCATTAATTCTGGATTAAAAATTCGTAACATTGCACAAATATCTGTCAAATTACTTCTGCGCCAATGCTTTGTTGATTGTTGCTGCCCGCATGAAACGCCATTTAGAAGCGGCACGACACGTGTTGGTGCCGTTGCAGAGGTAGGCTTCGTCAACCGCGGAGAATTCCTATGCTTGATACAACCGCATGTTTCGCCCGGATTCAGCCTGCACCGCGCCTGAACCGGGGTATCGCAGCCATGGCCGCCGTCGGCCTGCTAGGCATGGTGATCGCATCGCCTGCGATAGCGGGGACGGCCGAATGGGGGCCTGGCTGCAATTTCAGCGCAGCGCCGCAAGGCTATGGTGACCAGATCCGCTACAACAATTGCATCCGTCAGAGCGACTGTCAGCAACTCGCAAACGCGGCGGGCCAGAGGATCGTTAGCTCCGGATGCTTCTGGGTCGACCCCGACCCCGTGGCAGCACGGATGCCTGCGCATGGAACTCGCTTGATGCGATGATCACATGGACACCCGAGAGCCGGGCACCTATCCAGGCCGGCTCTCGGGGCGGAAAGCTCTGGCTTCCGGCCATCTCCGGCTGAACCATGGTGCCCTCGCTGTTGCAGGATGGCCGCGGGTTGAGCATTCCGGCAGGCTATTACCGCGAATGGCTCGTCGTTCCATCCAGCCGGCTGGCGTTGGATGGCCGCTATCGGAGCTCCGCCAAGGTCGTCTTCTGGCGCAAGCGTGAGATTGCCTCGTCTTGCAGCCATGGCGTCAATCGGAGGAACAGCTGCTAGCTAGCGCGGCGCGCTTTGCATCGGTGCAGGAGAATTGACGAGTCGGCGTCTCGAGCTCGGAACGCCATGTCGACATCTCGGGGTATGCTTAGAACCTGTAAGCCAAACTCGCCGTGGCGCCGTGCTTGGAGGCTTCAGATCCGTATTCCCCGTCATATTGCAGCCTGACGTCGACGAACTCGCTCCGGAACAGTTGCAGGCCAGCGGTGACGCGCGCAGCCACTCGGTCGATTGGTGCGCTGAGCGCGAAGCTCTGTCCGCTGAAGTCGCCATTGAAGCCGGCAGCGCCCTTCCAGGTATCGTTCGAGCGCAGGCTGAGGCCGGCTGACACGAACGAGCGCAGCACCATGCCGTTCGCCAGGTCGAGACGGCTGCCGAACTCGATGGCGGGCGTCAGGATCGCCGTATTGTACGACCCGCCATCGAACCGCAGCCCGAGCTCGCCAATGCCGCTTTCCGCGAACGAGCCATTGCGCGCATGCACCAGATCGAGGTTCAGGTAAGGCCGCACATAGAAGCTCTCGCCGCCAAGCGTATAGGCGATGCGGGCGCGCATGCCCGCCGCATGAAAGCCGGCATCGGCACCCGCAATGGCTGCGAGGGTCGGGGCCATCACACGCCGCTTGACGTCGTACTCGCCGAAGCTGCCGAACAGCGCTCCGGTCAGCAACCATGACCCGGTCTGGTACTTCAGGGTCACTGCGCCCTGCAGGCTCGATCCCTGAGCCGAGACGCCGTCGCGCCCGCTGAACCAGTCCGCCTGATAGGCCAGCGACCCGCCGAGCAGCAGGCCTTCGCCGATCCTGCCCTGGCCGCCGATCTGCCAGGCGGCGGAGTCGAGGCTCGCCCGGCTTCGGTCCAGATCGCCGCTCAGCGTCGTCCGCTGTCCTCGCGTCGTGACATAGGCGCATTCCCCCTCGGTGAGGAAGGCTTGCGCGCCGACGCCGACACCCCCGAACTTCGGGCAGCTCATCGAGGCGTCGGCGATGCGCGTGGCGTTGGCGGAAGCGTGAGAGAACAGCGTCATGGCGCTTCGTGGCCCCAGGCCTGCAAGCGCGCTCCGATAGGGTACCGCGCCCTGGCCAGCCACGCTGTCGAGGCCGGCGTAGAACGCTCCGAGCTGGGGTTTGCCCTGAAAGAACATGTTCTGCAGGGCGTTCGCGAGGCCGGCCTGGTGCGATGTCAATCCAAAGCGCGGCGCGTCGAAATGCGCCCCCGTAATCGCGATGTCGTATGTCTGGGCCGTTTCCCGCAGCGTGTAGGAAAACAGGGGACTGTCGGGAGCAGCGAGCGAACCGGTGGCCGTGCCGCCGACCTGGAGCACCGGCAGGAAGACGTTCGGCATCGCCGTCGCGAGCGTTGGCTGAATGCTGCCGGCCAGGCTTGCATCGCCGGTGACCAGGTAGCTGCCGCTGCGCGAGTGGCTGAAATCGAGATGGGGGGCGATGCGCCCGCTCGCGGTCTGGACAAGATGCCCGTCGATGACCGAGCGCTGGCCCGGCATCGGCGCGATCACGGCAAAGTTCGTGAGCGTGCCTGCATTGGCGGGAGGCGGGCTTCCGCCAACCTGATAGCCCGTCGTATAGCCGCCGCCATTGAGCCAGGTGTTGCCATAAACCGTGCCGTAATTGGCGACGTTGACGGGGTGCGGCCCGACCTGCCGGATCGCAGTGCCCGACGCGGCCCATACCCAGGAGCCCTGGCCGACCGTGACGAGATTTTTGCGGCCTCCGGCAAGGACGATGCCTGCGCCCTGTTCCCCGCTACCGCCGGATATGAATCCGGGCGAGCGCGCCCCGACATTGATGGAGATGTCGCCGCCGCCGCCGGGACCATCGCTCTGGGCGAAGATGCCGATTCCGTTATTGCCCGAGGCCGTTACCGCTCCCTGGGCCGTGACGGTGACCGCGCCGCCGAGATATGGGGAGCTCGGCCCGCTGGTGGATCCCGCATAGACGACGCCGTTCAAGGCGAGCAGGCCGCCGCCACCGCCGATGCTCTGCGCCAGGACGCCATATGCGCCGGCGCCCGAGACGATGATGTCCGCCGAGGTCGAGACCGAGACCGCGCCGCCATTGCCATAGCTGCGCAAGCTGCCGGGGACGGGCATGGTCGTGGTCAGCGCCGGAGTCTGGCCGGTGCCATAGTTGCTGAACAACCCGCCGCCACCGCCGATGGATTGCGCGACGACGCCATGGCTGCCGACCCCGCTGGTCGCAATGCTGCCAGCGGAGACCGTCACCGCTCCGCCATTTCCGCCGCCGAAGAGGGTTCCGATCTTTGCCAGGGTGATCGCGCCGCGCGAGGTCGTCTCGACGATGCCGCCGCCGCCGCCGATGCTCTGGGCCAGCAGGCCGAATGCGCCGGGGCCCGATGTCGTGACCTGCGGGGCCGAAATGGAGACCGGACCGGCATCGCCATAGGAATAGGCCCCACCGAGATCGATCTGCGCCGTGCCGGTGTAGTGACCGGTGTTGGCGCTGGAACCAATGCCGATGACGCCGCCGCCGGCGCCGATCGATTGCGCGACGACGCCGTGACCCGCCTGGCCTGTGGTCGTGATCGGCGAGGGCGAGCCGGATGTCCCGATCTGGACGAGGGACCCGTTGCTGCCCTCTCCGATCGTTCCGAGATCGTTGCCGCCCAGCACATAACTGCCATTGGGATCGAAGGATGCGTCGACGCCTGTGCCCCCGCCGCCGGAAATGCTTTGGGCAAGGATGCCATAGGATTGAAAGCCGGATGCCGGTTCGGCCCCAGGCGCTGCGCCCGTGCCGATGCCGCCGCCGTTGAGCTGAACGTTGACGGCTCCGCCGAACCGCTGGCCGCTGGCCGCCGCCTGCCCGCCGACAAGGACTTTCGCATCGAGCCTGGATGAAACGAAGCCCGCGAGGGCGTTCTGGGATTCGTTGTTGAGGTAGGCGACGGCCCCGCGGCCGCCACCGCCGCCGATGCTCTGGGCGAGCACGCCGTGCGAGTAATCGCCCGAGGTCGTGGTCTTGCCGCCATGGGTGACATTCACCGGTCCGGCGTTGCCGCCCTGGGTGGAAACGCCCCCGACATTGAGCCGAAGATCGACGCCCACGGAGGGCGCGCTGCTCGTGGGGCTGCCGGTCGGCGGGGCCAGATAGACGCTCGTCGGCGTTCCGGCCGAGCCGCCGATACCGCCGCCGCCGCCGATCGACTGGGCGATGATCGCCGGCGCGTCGTTGCCGCGTGTCGTGATCGCCGCATAGTTGGTCACGGAGACGGATCCGCCGGCGCCTCCGCTCCCGTTCTTGGCGCCCACATTCACGTTGGGATTGAGCTTGATCGAGGGCAGCTCGGACTCGTTGGCGCCGGCGACGCTCTGCGCCCAGTCGAGAAGACCTTCGATGCTCCCCGACCCGCCCGAGCCGATGCCGCCGCCGCCGCCGATCGATTGCACGACGAGGCCCGGCGCGCTTTCTCCCGAGGTGTAGATCGAGCCGGACGAAGTGGTTATCGCGCTCGCATCGCCGCCATTGCCCCCCGCGCCGCCCTGGGCGCCGATGTTCATCGTCAGGCTGTAGC
>JAEXUU010000237.1 GCA_023452965.1 Pseudomonadota bacterium
GGCCAATGTCGCGCGATACCATGCCGAAGCAGTTCATCCCGCTGCTCGAAGGCGGGCTTTCGACCTTTCAGGCGACGCTGCTGCGGCTGGCTGACGCGACCTTCGACACACCGATCGTCATCACCAACAACGATTTCCGTTTCATCGTCGCCGAGCAAATGCTCGCCTGCGGCATCGAGGGCGAGATCGTGCTCGAGCCCGAGCGCCGCGATTCCGCCGCTGCGATCGCCGTCGGTGCCGTGCTGGCCAATCGGCGCGATCCCGAGGCCGTCGGCCTTGCGCTCGCCTCCGACCATGTCGTGCTCGATGCCGAGGCTTTCCGCCATGACTGCAAGCTGGCAGCCCGGCTGGCCGCGAACGGCCTGATCATGACGCTGGGCATCCCGCCGACGCATCCCTCGACGGCCTATGGCTATCTCGCGCCGGGCGAGAAACTCGCCGAGCCAGGGGCCAGCCGCCTCGCCCGCTTCGTCAAGAAGCCGCGGCTAGAACTGGCCGCGCAATATCTTGCCGAAGGTTACCTCTGGAACAGCGGAAACTTCCTCTTCGCCGCCAGGACCATGCTGAGCGAGCTCGAGCATCACGCCCCCGAAGTTCTCGAAGCTGCCGAGGCCGCGGTCGACAAGGCCGGGCGCGATCTCGACTTCCTGCGCCTCGACCCGGCAAGCTTCGCCCGCGCGACCAAGATTTCGATCGACTACGCGGTGATGGAGCGTACCGACTCGGCCGGCATGCTGGCTGCTTCCTTCGACTGGTCGGATATCGGGGCCTGGGACTCGATCCATGAGATCAAGCCGAAGGACGGCGACGACAACGTGCTCGAAGGCCCCGCAGTGGTGATCGACACACATCGCTCGCTGGTGCGCAGCGACGAGATGCTGACCACCGTTGTCGGCCTCGACGATGGCGTCGTCGTCGCGACCCGCGACGCCGTGCTGGTTTCCTCGATGGCGGCAGCCGGCAAGGTCAAGAACCTCGTCGAGCAGATGAAAGCGAGCGGCCGGCCGGAGGCCAGCGAGCACCTGCGCATCTACCGTCCCTGGGGCTGGTACCAGCGCATCGACATCGGCACGCGCTTCCAGGTCAAGCGCATCCACGTCAAGGAAGCCGGCCAGCTCAGCCTGCAGAAGCACTTCCATCGCGCCGAGCACTGGGTCGTGGTTTCCGGCACCGCCGAGGTCACCGTCGACGACCGCACCGTCTTCGTCCACGAGAACGAGTCGGTCTACTTGCCGATCGGCTGCACCCACCGACTGAAGAACCCGGGCAAGATTCCGCTAGAACTAATCGAGGTCCAGGTCGGTTCCTATACCGGCGAGGACGACATCGTCAGGATCGAGGACATCTACGCACGCAACTGAGAGCGGCGCCTTCCGCTCCCTTCAGCGCCGCTTCTCCAGGGCCTGCCCGATCGCCTGGACGAGTTCGGGAGAGACCGGGTCTGTGCGCGAGCTGAAGCTGCCGGCGAGGCTGCCGTCGCGGCCGACCAGGTATTTGTGGAAGTTCCAGCTCGGGGTCTCGGCCGGGCGCTGGCTAGCCGCCCAACGATAGAAGGGATGGGCCGCCTCGCCACGCACCGCGACCTTCTCGGTGATCAGGTAGTTCGCGCCATGGCTCTGCCGTACCGCCTCGGCGATCGCCGCCCCGGCGAGCGGCTCCTGCCCGCCGAAATCATTGCTCGGCACGGCAATCAGCATCAGACCGCGCGTGCGGTAGCGCTGCCAGAGCTGCTCCAGCCCGGCGAACTGGCCGGCGAGGCCGCAGCGCGTCGCCGTGTTGACGATCAGGATCGGCTTGCCGCGGTAGGCCTCGAGCGGGACCCTTCCGCCTTCTGCCCTGTCGAAGCTGAAAGCATAGGCGTTGCTGTCGCCCTGCGCCGCGTTTACCTCGGCGATCATCGGATAGGCGAGTAGGGCAAGGACCTGGCGGCGGTGGAGACGCATGGGCTGGCTCCGGCGAAATCGGAACACATCGTAGAGCAAAATGAGAAAAGGTGGGAGCCGGTTTTTTCGGCGCCCCTGCCCCAACCCGCCCCGGAACGACGAAGCCCCGGCCTGGGGCCGGGGCTTCGCAAGAAACTACCGCCGCAGCCGGCAGCTCAGCAGGCCAGGACCTTCTTGACCCGAACCTCGAGGTCGCGCAGTTCGTAGGGCTTCACGACATAGTGGTCGGCCCCGTTGGTCGTCGCCTCATCCATCTTGTCGACCGAGCGCTCCGAGGTCGCCATGATGATCTTGATCTGGTTGAGCTCAGGCACCGAGCGGATCGCGCGGAGCAGGTCGATGCCGCTCATCCCGTCCATGTTCCAGTCGAGCAGCAGCAAGTCGTAGCGCTTGGTCTGCATCTTCATCAGGGCTTCGCGGGCGTTCTCCGCCTCGTCGATGTCCTGGAATTCGATCTGCTTCAGGAAATAGGTCGCGAGCCCGCGCATGCTCTTCTGGTCGTCGACCACGAGGATGCGATAATCGCTTCTCGCCTTTGTCATAACACTCTCCTCACGCGGTCCGCTGATGCGGCCGCTCGCCGATCAACCCCGCGACGACACCACCGATCTGGTCGAGCGCGACGGCCCGATCAGCGGCGCCGATCTCGAACGCGGCTTTCGGCATCCCGTTTACCACACAGGTCTCACCGCTTTGGATTAACGTCTCGGCCCCGGCTTTTCGCATGGCTAACAAACCGTCAGCGCCATCACGTCCCATGCCGGTCAGCAGCACGCCGACCGCCTGGGCGCCGGCCGCCCGCGCCACCGAATGGAACATGACGTCGACAGAGGGGCAGTGCCCGCTGACCAGCGGCCCCTCCCGAAGCAGGCAGACGAATTCACCGCGCCGCTCCTCAATCTCGAGATGGCGGTGACCGCCGGGCGCGACCACGGCCATGCCGGGCCGCAGCCGGTCGCCATCCGCAGCTTCCCGGACATCGAGCCCGGTCGCCGCCGCGAGCCGCGCCGCAAACTTGGCAGTATAGCCGGCCGGCATGTGCTGGACGACGACGATCGGCAGCCGCGTGAAGGCGAGATCACGCATCACCACCTGGACAGCGGGGACGCCGCCGGTGGACGCGCCGATCGCGATCAGCGGCGATTTGCCGACGGTGCGGCTGATCTCGCGGGCGATGGCCGGACGCGCCGGCACGGCAGCGGCCGGGGCTTCCTTCGCGGCGCGGGCCGCCATCAGCAGGCGTCGGCTGGCCGAGGCCCGCTGCAGCGCCGTGCCGACATGCTTCATGAAGCTGTCGAGCGTATGGGTGGTGCCGTCCGGCTTCTCGATGAAGTCGATCGCGCCGAGCTCCAGCGCCTGGATCGTGTTGTCGGCGCCCGGCCCGCCGAAGGCCGAGACGATCAATACCGGCAGCGGGTCCTGCTTCAGCACGCGGGCGAGCAGCTTCAGCCCGTGACGGCCAGGCAATTCGAGATCGAGCGTCAGGATGTCCGGCCGCAATTCCTGGATCGCGTCCCAGCCCTCCTCGGCGCTGCCGGCGACGCCGATCACCTGGAAGCCGGGCGTCGAGTTGATGATCTGCGTCATCAGCTTCTGCATCAGCACGGAATCGTCGACGACGAGGACTTTCACCGGGCCGGCGGAGGGGTTCGGTATGCCCATCACCAGATCTCCACTTCGCCCGCCACCGGCTGGGTCTTGAGGCGGTTGAGGTAGGCGAGTTCCTGCTCCCGCTCGGGATCGCGCGCGGCCTGCTGGACATGCTGGACCCAGGCGCGCCCGGTCGTGGGCTGGTAGTGGATGCGACGCGAGCGGGTGCCGCCGACATCCCTGGAGACGACCGGGATGCCCTCGCGGGCGAGGAACTCGTTGACGAAGGTGATGTTGCCCTCGCCGATCGCCAGCATGGTGGCGCCGGAGAGCACGCGGGCGCCGCCGAAGACCTTGGCCTCGAGCTGGCCGCGCCTGGCGCCGCGCTTGAGCAGCCCGTTGATCAGCACCTCCATGGGGGTGTCGCCATAGCGCTCGCCGGCACTGGTGTCGGAGCCGCCATTGTTCTTTGGCAGCAGGAAATGGTTGAGCCCGCCGACCCCGATATGGGGGTCACGCATGCAGACCGAGATGCAGGAGCCGAGCACCGTCGCCACGATCTCGTCTTTCGCGGAGGTAATCTCATGCTCACCGGGCGCGACCGTGATGATGGTCGCGTCGAAGCGCGGGTCGAAATAACGCCGTGAGGATCTGGCTAGGCTCATATGGCAGGGCTCATCTGGCAAGGCTCATGGCGTGCGCTCGTAGATCGTCCGGCCGATCAGTCGAAGCTTCGGGTGCGGCTGCGGCAGGGATTCCGAATGGCCGAGATAGAGAAAGCCGCCGGGATGGATCAACGAGACGAAGCGATCGAGGATCGCCGCCTTGGTCGGGGTGTCGAAGTAGATGAAGACATTGCGGCAGAAGACGACGTCGAACGCGCCCTTCATAGGCCAGCTCTCGATCAGGTTGAGCCGCTTGAAGGCGATCAGGCGCTTGAGATCGTCGCTGATCCGCGCCTCGCCGCGGCCCGCCTGGCCCTCGAAACGCAAGAGCGGGCGCAGATCGGCAGGCAGCCGTTCGAACAGCTCCAGCGGATAAAGCCCCGCTGCGGCACGGTCGAGAATGTCGGTGTCGATATCCGTCGCCAGGATCCTGAAATCGAGGTCGCCGCGATGGCCGATCAGGTCGCGCGAGACCGCCGCGATGCTGTAGGCCTCCTCGCCCGAGGAGCAGGCGGAGGACCAGATCCGGATTCGGCCGCGCCGGGCGGCGCGCTCCTGGATCAGCCGCGGCAGCACATCGCCGCGCAGATGGTCGAAATGGTGGCGCTCGCGGAAGAAGGCAGTGTGGTTGGTGGTGACGGCGTTGATCAGCTCGGGAATCTCGTCGAGCGCCGCCGGCGTCTTCAGGAAGGCGCAGTATTCGGCGACCGAATTCAACCCCAGCGCCTTGACGCGCCGCGCCAGCCGCCCGCGCGTCATCGCTTCCTTGTGCTCGCGAATGACGATGCCGGCATGCTCGTAGACGAGCTTGGCAACAAAGCCCATGTCGTCGCGGGTCAAGGTGGGTTCGGCCTGGGGCGGCGGGGCTAGCATGGTCTGACTCTGGGCACGCAAAGACTTAAAACTCCGCCCATTCCTCGAAGCGCCCGCCGCCGGCGACCTTGCGGCGCGGCTCGACGGCGCGAGCACGAACCTCGGCCTGGCGATAGGGCTTCACCGATGCCGCGGCCTGCCTCGGCGCAGTCGGAGCAGCGGCGGCTGCCCGGGAAGGCGCGGCAAAGCCGTTGGTGGCCGGCAGGGCACGCCCCTGGGCCTCGCCGGTGTGGAAGAAGGCGACGAGGTTCCGCAGCGCCTCGATCTGGCTGGCGAGGCTGTTCGCAGAGCCGGCGCTCTGCTCGGCCAGCGCCGCGTTCTGCTGGGTCGCCTCGTCCATATGCGCGACGGCCTGGCTCATCTCCGCGATGCCGCCGGCCTGCTCGGCCGTGGCCTCGGAGATTTCGGCCACGGTGCTGGAGACCTGCCCGGCCGCCGCGACGATCCGGTTCAGCGCCTCGCCGGTATGGCGCACGAAGCGCACACCATCGGCGACCTGCTCGTTCGAATTGACGATCAGGCCCTTGATGTCCTTGGCGGCCTGGCTCGAACGCTGCGCCAGCGTCCGCACCTCCGAGGCGACGACGGCAAAGCCCTTGCCGGCATCGCCGGCGCGCGCCGCCTCGACCGCGGCGTTCAGCGCCAGGAGATTGGTCTGGAAGGCGATGCCGTCGATCACCGAGACGATCTCGGAAATGCGGGCGGAGGACGCCTCGATGCGCTCGATCGCGCCGACGGCGTCGGCGACCACCTTCTGACCCGCCTCGGCGACGCCCATCGCCTCCCCGGCCAGATCCGTCGCCCGGCGCGAACGCTCGGCGCTCTGCTTCACCGAAGCCGCGAGCTGCTCGGTCGTCGCTGCCGTCTGCTCGAGATTGCCGGCACTGTCCTCGGTACGGCGGGCGAGATCGGCGGCGCCGCTGCGGATCTCGGCCGCGGTCGTCGCGACATGGCCAGAGGTCCCCTGGATGCCGGACACGGTTTGCGCCAGCCGCGCCATCGTCTCGTTGAGCCCGGCCTTCAACTCGGCGAGGAGGCCCTGATAGTCGCCGTCGATGCGCTGGCTGAGATCGCCATCGGCCATGCCGGAGAGCACATCGGCAAACTCGCCGACCGCCCCTTCGACGATGACGTTGATCTGATTGATGCCCTCGGCGATCCGCGCCAAGGCATCCGACTTCCCGGCGAGCGGGATGCGCCGCGAGAAGTCGCCTTCCGCTGCGGCCGAGACGACATCGGCGACCTCGTTGGCGGCCGCGACCTCATCCGTCAGTTCGCGCCACTCCATCGTCGCGCCGAGCAGCCGCCCGTCCGCCTGCACCATCTGGCTGAGGGTCAGCGCGACCGTGCGCCGGCCCAGAGCGAAGCGCAGCGAGCGCATGCCGCCGGCCACGAACCCGCCGGAGGACTGGTTGTGGAAGACATCCATCACCTTGCCGAGCATGTCCTTGGCGGAAATGCCGGGAAAGGCGATGCGGAAGTCGTCCTGCGCCTCGGCGAAGAACTTCAGCAGCGAGCGGTTGGCGAAGACGACGCGGCCCTGCGCGTCGCAGACCATGATGTTGGTGCGGCAACCGTCGAGGGCCGCGCGGATACGGCTGGCTTCGACGCTGCTGTCCTGGAGCTGCCGCAGGCTGCGGGCGAGTTCGCCGACCTCGTCCCGGCGCGCCAGCTCCGGCAGCTCGGCTTCCTTGCCCTGCGCCAGTTGCTCGGTGCCCTCGCGCATCGCCGCCAGCGGCCTCGCCAGCGAACGCGCGGCGAGCCAGCCGAGCCCTGCGGCAACGGCGATCCCAGCGGCGCCGAAGGCAAGCGCCGGTCCGAGCATGGCGGAGGTCACCGTCTCTGCCTGCGGACCGCTCAGCCCAAGGACGGCGAGCTTCGCCGCCGTCGCCTGCTGCACCGCGATCGTGACCCCGGTGGCGGCGAGCAGTGACCCGCCGGCGAACAACGCCGGCAGTTTGAAGGTCAGTTTCGAAAGGCCCGCCGGCATCATGCTCATAGGCTCTGTTGGTCTCTTCGGTGCAGTCGCAGGCGGGGCAGCTTCCTCTGGCGCTTTGGCGGGCGTCCTCCGGCGGTCTTGCGACGGCTCAGTTGGCGCGGGCCTGCCGAGCCTGAGCGTCACCACCGTCCTTGATCACCGCCGCGAGGTCGAGCAGCGCCACGATGTCGGTGTCGAGCAGGACGAGCCCCTCGATCAGACCGTGCTCGTCGCGCTCCAGATCCGGCGCCGGACGAACCGCGCTGACCGGCACGTCGACGATGTCGGAGACCGAGTCGACCAGCAGGCCGGCGGTCTTGTCCTCGACATCGACGACGACGATGACATGGGTCGCGGTCGCATCGGTGACGCCGAGCCCGATCGCGGTACGAAGGTCGTAGACCGCCAGGATCACGCCGCGCAGGTTGAGCACGCCGCGCACATGCGGGGCCGCATGCGGCAGCGGCGTCGTCGCCTGCCAGCCCTTGATCTCCCGGACCATGCCGACATCGATGCCGAAGGTGCGATCGCCGACCTTGAAGGTCACGATCCGGCGCGCGGCCGATTCAGGCTGCGCCGACGAGAAGTGCTTTTCGCCGAGTTGGAGGGTCATGGTCATCCAGCCAATTTGAGTTCGGGAGCAGTCTGGCGGCCGCCGGCAGCCGCCAGGCGCAGCATGGAA
>JAEXUU010000243.1 GCA_023452965.1 Pseudomonadota bacterium
ATCGACATGATTAACGAGCCGGGCCTGGCGACCCGGCACGCCACCAAACAGCCGGAGAAACGAGCATGAGACGCGTTCTGGTCACCGGGATGGGCATCGTCTCGTCCATCGGCAACAATACGCAGGAAGTGCTGGCTTCGCTGCGCGAGGCCAAGTCCGGCATCTCCTATGTCCCGGACTTCGAGGAGCACGGTTTCCGCAGCCGCGTCGCCGGCGTGCCTTCGCTCGTCGCCGCCGATGTCGTCGACCGTCGTGCCATGCGTTTCCATGGCGGCGGCTCGGCCTGGAACCATGTCGCCATGGACCAGGCGATCCTCGATTCCGGCCTCGAGGCCGGCGAGATCAGCCATGAGCGCACCGGCATTGTCATGGGCTCCGGTGGCCCCTCGACCCGCGCTTTGATCGACGCCTATGACAAGGCGCGCGAGAGCGGCTCGTCGAAGAAGGTCGGCCCCTTCGCCGTGCCCAAGGGCATGTCCTCGACCGCGTCCGCGACGCTCGCGACCTGGTTCAAGATCAAGGGCGTGAACTATTCGATCTCGTCCGCCTGCGCGACCTCGAACCACTGCCTCGGCAACGCCTATGAGTTGATCCAGTGGGGCAAGCAGGACGTCGTCTTCGCCGGCGGCTGCGAGGAGCTCGACTGGACGCTCTCGGTGCTGTTCGACGCCATGGGCGCGATGTCGTCCAACTTCAACGAGACTGCCGCGCGGGCCTCGCGCGCCTATGACGTCAACCGCGACGGTTTCGGCATCGCCGGCGGCGCCGGCGTCCTGGTGCTTGAGGAACTCGAGCACGCCAGGGCGCGCGGCGCCAAGATCTATGGCGAGATCGTCGGCTATGGCGCGACCTCCGACGGCTACGACATGGTCGCCCCGTCCGGCGAGGGCGCCGAGCGCTGCATGCGCATGGCGCTCCAGGGCGTGAAGGCCAAGGTCGACTACATCAACCCGCACGGCACCTCGACGCCGGTGGGCGACGCCAAGGAGATCGAGGCGATCCGTACCGTCTTCGGCGCCGGCGACAAGAGCCCGCCGATCTCGGCGACGAAGTCGCTCACCGGCCACTCGCTCGGCGCCACCGGCGTGCAGGAGGCGATCTACTCGCTGCTGATGCTCAACAACGACTTCATCTGCGAGAGCGCCCATATCGACGAGCTCGACCCGGCTTTCGCCGACATGCCGATCGTGCGCAAGCGCATCGACAATGCCGGCCTCGGCTGTGTCCTCTCCAACTCCTTCGGCTTCGGCGGTACCAACGCCACCATCGTGATGAAGCGCCTGGAGGCCTGAAAGCTGCCATGCTGTTCATGGTGATCGAGCATTTCGATCAGGGGCGCGTGAAAGATGTCTACGCTCGGTTCGCCGAGCGCGGCCGGATGGCGCCGGACGGGCTGCGCTACGTCGACAGCTGGGTTGCGGCCGATCTTTCACGTTGCTTTCAGGTCATGGAATGCGACGACGTCACCTTGCTGCAGCAATGGGTGCTCGCCTGGGGCGATCTCGTCCGCTTCGAGATCGTGCCGCTGGCGAGCTCGAAGGCGACCGCCGTAGCCCTGAGCGGCAAGACCTGATCCGCGCCGCGAGGCGCCCAAGCCGCCCCGGGCTTCCGGGGCGGTGAAAATGCCGCTATGAGCGGCAGTTGACCGCAGCCAGACCGGAATCCCATGCTCCCCTTGATGCACAACAAGCGCGGCCTCGTCATGGGCGTCGCCAACCAGAACTCGATCGCCTGGGGCATCGCCCGCACCCTGCACGCCCATGGCGCCGAGATGGCCTTCACCTATCAGGGCGAGGCGCTGGGCAAGCGCGTCAAGCCGCTCGCCGAGAGCATCGGCTCGAAGCTGGTGATCCCCTGCGATGTCGAGGACATCGCTTCGGTTGACGCGACCTTCGCGGTGCTGGACGAGGCCTGGGGCGGCGATCCCGAGCGCAACACGCTCGATTTCCTGATCCACGCCATCGGCTTCTCCGACAAGAACGAGCTCAAGGGGCTCTATGCCGACACCAGCCGCGAGAATTTCTCGCGCACCATGGTGATCTCCTGCTTCTCGTTCACCGAGGCAGCCAAGCGTGCTGCGGCGCGCATGCCCAAGGGCGGCAGCATGATCACGCTGACCTATAGCGGCTCCTCCCGCGTCATGCCGAACTACAACGTGATGGGCGTCGCCAAGGCGGCGCTGGAGGCGAGCATGCGCTACCTCGCCGCCGACTACGGACCGAAGGGCATCCGGGTGAACGCGCTCTCGCCCGGGCCGGTGCGCACCCTCGCCGGCGCCGGCATCTCGGATGCGCGCGCGATGTATTCCTGGCAGCGTGCCAACGCGCCGCTGCGCAAATCGGTGACGCTGGAAGAGATCGGCGGCTCGGCGCTGTATTATCTCTCGGATCTGTCCGGCGGGGTGACCGGCGACATCCATCATATCGATGCCGGTTACCACATCACCTCGATGCCGGTGCTGGAAGGCCTGCGCGCTGCCGATGCCGGCAACGGCGACTGAGCCGGGCAAGCTCTTCCGTCGCTCGCGCGGCGGGGCTATCCTCCCTTCCGGTGGAACCTGGGGCGTACGCCATTGGTTCGATCACTGAGCCATGGAGGACGCTCATGGTCATGGTGAAATACGAGATCGTCCAGCACGATGGCGGCTGGGCCTACAAGGTCGGCGACGCCCTGTCCGAGACCTTCCGCTCGCATGACGCAGCGCTGAAAGCTGCCAACAAGGCGGCCGCCCGCCAGAAGAGGCC
>JAEXUU010000283.1 GCA_023452965.1 Pseudomonadota bacterium
GGCGACAAGGGCGCGCACCGCGCCGACGTGATCCTGCCGGGCGCGACCTATACCGAGAAGTCCGGCACTTACGTCAACACCGAAGGCCGGGTGCAGATGGCGGCTCGCGCCACCTTCCCGCCGGGCGACGCCAAGGAAGACTGGGCGATCCTGCGCGCGCTTTCGGCCGCGCTCGGCAAGGCCCTGCCTTTCGACTCGCTCGGCGCGCTGCGCCAGGCTCTCTATGCCGCGCACCCCCACTTCGCGGCCGTCGACGCGGTCGCGGCCGGCGATGTCGCCGGCCTCTCGCAGCTCGCCGGCATCGGCGGGGCGACCGAGAAGGCGGGCTTCGTCTCGGCCGTGCATGATTTCTATTCGACCAACCCGATCGCGCGCGCTTCGGCCGTGATGGCGGAATGTTCGGCGCTGGCCTCCGGCCGGCTCCGGCAGGCGGCGGAGTAAGCCTCAGATGAACTGGGACCTCGTCCTCGACCTCGCGATCATCGCCGGCAAGAGCCTGCTGCTGCTGGTCTGCCTGCTGGTCTTCATCGCCTATATTCTGCTCGCCGACCGCAAGATCTGGGCGGCGGTGCAGCTGCGCCGCGGTCCGAACGTGGTCGGGCCCTTCGGCCTGTTCCAGAGCTTCGCGGACCTTTTGAAGTTCGTCTTCAAGGAGCCGATCATTCCGGCCGGCGCCAACAAGGGCGTCTTCCTGCTGGCGCCGCTGGTCTCCTGCGTGCTCGCGCTGGCGGCCTGGGCCGTGATCCCGGTCGCCGAGGGCTGGGCGATCGCCGACATCAATGTCGGCGTGCTCTACATACTCGCGATCTCGTCGCTCGGCATCTACGGCGTGATCATGGGCGGCTGGGCCTCGAACTCGAAGTACCCGTTCATGGGCGCGCTGCGCTCGGCGGCGCAGATGGTTTCCTACGAGGTCTCGATCGGCTTCGTGATCATCACCGTGCTGCTCTGCGTGGGATCGCTGAACCTCTCGGCTGTGGTCGAGGCGCAGAACTCCAGCGCCGGCATGTTCGGCTGGTACTGGCTGCCGCTCTTCCCGATGTTCATCGTCTTCTTCATCTCGGCGCTGGCCGAGACGAACCGGCCGCCCTTCGACCTGGCCGAGGCGGAATCGGAGCTCGTGGCCGGCTTCATGGTCGAGTACTCCTCGACCCCGTATCTGCTGTTCATGCTCGGCGAATACGTGGCGATCATGACCATGTGCTCGCTGACCACGATCCTGTTCCTCGGGGGCTGGCTGCCGCCGTTCCCGGTGGCGCCGTTCACCTGGCTGCCGGGCGTGTTCTGGTTCGCGCTCAAGGTCTGCCTGGTCTTCTTCATGTTCGCGATGGTGAAGGCCTTCGTGCCGCGCTACCGCTATGACCAGCTGATGCGGCTGGGCTGGAAGGTGTTCCTGCCGCTGTCGCTCGCTTCGGTGGTCGTGGTCGCGGCGGTGCTGCAGATCACGGGCTGGGGTCCGGTGCGGTAGTGGAAGGCTGGGCCGGCCCGCTCGGAGCCCTGATCGGCTTCGTCCTGGGCTGGCTCGAATACAAGCTGATCGGGGGTACCGTCACGGCGGCTTTGCGCCGGACGAACCCGTCGAAGACGCAGGCCGAGCATGACGACTACGAGCGGCGCATCCGCCTGCTCCGGGCGATCCTGCTGGTGCTGATGGTCGGCGGCATGCCGGTTTTGGGTTACGTCATCGGCCGGACGTTGTTCGGTTGAAGGGAATGAAGAGGAACGTGAGGCGATGTCACTCGCGCAAGCTGCCAAGGGACTGCTCCTCAAGGAGTTCGTCGGCGCGTTCGTCCTGTCGATGCGCTATTTCTTCAAGCCCAAGGCGACGCTGAACTATCCCTTCGAGAAGGGGCAGCTCTCGCCGCGCTTCCGGGGCGAGCACGCGCTGCGCCGTTATCCGAACGGCGAGGAACGTTGCATCGCCTGCAAGCTCTGCGAGGCGATCTGCCCGGCGCAGGCCATCACCATCGAGGCCGGCCCGCGCCGCAATGACGGCACGCGCCGCACGACGCGTTACGACATCGACATGACCAAGTGCATCTATTGCGGCTTCTGCCAGGAGGCTTGCCCGGTCGATGCCATCGTCGAGGGGCCGAACTTCGAGTTCGCGACCGAGACGCGCGAGGAGCTGTTCTACGACAAGGACCGGCTGCTCGCGAACGGGGCCCGGTGGGAGCGCGAGATCGCGCGCAACATCGCGATGGACGCCCCTTATCGCTGAGGACGGAAGCCCGCCGCGCGGTTGTCGCTTCGGGTAGGCCTGACTATAGACGCTCCAAACTGCACCGGGACTCAAGCAAGGCCCGGTGCGCGACGAAAAACGAGGGCCGCCCCGACGGGCGGAAAGGCTGGCGAAGATGAATGCCGCAGCGGCTTTCTTCTATCTGTTCTCCGGGATCACCATCGCCTCAGGGCTGATGGTGGTGGCGGCGCGCAATCCCGTGCATTCGGTGCTGTTCCTGATCCTCGCCTTCGTGAATGCGGCCGGCCTGTTCCTGCTGCTCGGGGCCGAGTTCCTGGCGATGCTGCTGATCGTCGTCTATGTCGGCGCCGTCGCCGTGCTCTTCCTCTTCGTGGTGATGATGCTCGACGTCGACTTCGCCGAGTTCCGCCAGGGCTTCCTGCAGTACCTGCCGATCGGCGCGCTGATCGGCCTGATCTTCGCGGTCGAGCTGCTGCTCGTCGTCGGGACCTGGGCCATCGACCCGCAGATCGTGCGCGCGCCTGTCGCCGCGATCCCGAGCAATATCAGCAACACCGAGGCCATCGGCCGGGTGCTCTACACCCAGTACATCTACTACTTCCAGGCGGCGGGGCTCGTTCTGCTCGTCGCCATGATCGGCGCCATCGTGCTGACCCTGCGCGAGCGGCCCGGCGTCAAGCGCCAGGATATCGTCGCGCAGAACGCCCGTACCAAGGCGACCGCGATGGACGTGAAGAAGGTGCCGTCGCGCGCCGGCGTTCCCGAGGAGCTCGCGTAATGATCGGTCTGGGCCATTATCTCGCGGTCGGCGCGATCCTGTTCACGCTGGGCGTGCTCGGCATCTTCATCAACCGCAAGAACGTCATCGTCATCCTGATGTCGGTCGAGCTCATCCTGCTCGCGGTGAACATCAACTTCGTCGCGTTCTCGAGCTTCCTCGGCGACATTGTCGGCCAGATCTTCGCACTGCTGGTGCTGACGGTCGCCGCCGCCGAAGCCGCCATCGGACTCGCCATTCTCGTCGTCTACTTCCGCAACCGCGGCACGATCGCGGTGGAAGACATCAACATGATGAAAGGCTGAGCGCTTCCCGGCGCCCGCATCTTGCCATGTATCACGCGATCGTCTTCCTCCCTCTGATCGGCTTCCTGATCGCCGGCCTCTTCGGCCGGCTGATCGGCGCGCGCGCTTCGGAGATCGTCACCACCGCCCTGCTGCTGGTCGCGGCGCTGCTCTCCTGGGTCGCGCTCTTCCAGGTTGGCTTCGGGTCCGGCACCACCCGCATCCAGGTCGCGACCTGGCTAGCCTCGGCCGATTTGCGCGTCGACTGGGCCTTCCGCATCGACACGCTGACCGTGGTGATGCTGGTCGTCGTCAACTCCGTGTCGTCGCTCGTGCAC
>JAEXUU010000290.1 GCA_023452965.1 Pseudomonadota bacterium
CGCGACAAGGCCGAGTGGCTTTTGAACGAAGTCGGTGTCGATGCGGTGGTGAACTACCGCGAGACAAGCGATCTCGCCGCAGCCCTGGCCGAGGCGGCCCCGGAAGGCATCGACATCTACTTCGACAATGTTGGCGGCGATCATCTGGAGGCGGCGCTGGCGCAGGCGAACGACCATGCCCGCTTCGTCCTGTGCGGCATGATCGCCGGCTATAACGCGGAAGGCGGGGCGAAGGGGCCGGCCAACATCTTCCTGGCGATCGAAAAGCGCGTCAGCCTCCAGGGGCTGATCGCCTCGGACCATGTCGCTGTCTTCCCGGAGTTCACCGCGGCGATGGGCGATTGGATCAGGCAGGGAAAGGTGAAGCTGCGCGAGACCATCCATGACGGGCTCGAAAGTGCGCCGGACGCCTTTATCGGCCTCTTCAAAGGCGCCAATACCGGCAAGATGCTGGTCAGACTCTGAGGCGGCTTGTTCAGGGATGGTCGGGCCCGAAGGCCCGGCCATCTCGTTGGCCGGGCGCCGCAAGGCTTCCGGCATCACGAGTGCAAGATCGGCAGAGAAGGAGTGTTTGATGACCACCGAGAAGGTAAAAGGCCCGGCTTCGTATTTCCCCTCGATCGAAAAGACCTATGGGCAGCCGGTCGATCACTGGTTCGCGATCCTGGCCGCCTCGCAAGACAAGAAGCACGGCGAGATGGTCACCATGCTCAAGTCGGAGCATGGCCTGGGGCATGGGCACGCCAATGCCCTCGTCGCCTACTATCGCGCCAAGAACATGGGCGGCTAGCTTCGGGCCTTGCCAGGCGTCCGCTCTGCCCTTCGTGGGCGGCGCCCGCGACAGTTCTCACAGCGCGCAACGGCCGGCGCCGCGGTGCCATCCCAGCGCCGCCGCGCAGGAGGCAGCGATGCCGCCCGGAAACCGCTCAGCCGTCTGACGCCTCACGCTTCAGCCAGTCGATGAACGCAGCGAGCGGCTGGCGGCCCGCCGCGTCGGGCAGTGTCACGACATAATAGGCGAAGGCGGTCGGCCATGGCTGGTCGAGCGCCAGAGCGAGGCGGCCCGCGGCGATCTCCTGCCGCGCATAGATATCGCGTACCAAGGCCAGGCCTTGGCCGGCTTCGGCCGCGCGGATCAGCAGGAAGTCGTCGTCAAAGGACGGGCCGCGCTCGGCACGCGGATCGTCCGCCGCGCCGAACGCCTTGAACCAGAGCGGCCAGTCGGCCCGGTCGGAATCCTGAAGCAGGGGATAGGCGAGGCAGTCGGCGGGTTCGCGTATCGGCGGCCCCTCCGCCAGCAGAGCCGGGCTTGCGACGGGCAGGAACACCGGGGCCATCAGATGCTCCGAGATCAGGCCGGGATAGCTGCCCAACCCGTGCCGGATCGCAATGTCGACCCTGTCCCGGCGATGGTCGACAAGGCCGGGCGTCGCCTCGACACGAATTTCGATGCCAGGGTGCTCGCGGTTGAAGCGGCCAAGACGCGGCACCAGCCAGGAGGCTGCGAACGAGGGAACCGTGCTGACCGTGAGGGTCTGGCGGGCGCTGATCGCGTCCAGGGCCTCCAGGCTGCTTCCGATCTGTTCGAACGCTCTCAGCAGGGCGGGGTGGACCTTGGCGCCAGCCTCCGTCAGCTGCACGCCATAGCGCGTACGCGTGAACAGCGTGACGCCAATCCTCTCCTCGAGTTGCCGGATCTGCTGGCTGACCGCGCCGGAGGTGACGCCCATCGCCTCGGCGGCGCGCTTGACGCTGCCATGGCGGCCGGTCTCGGCGAATGCGCGTAGCGCAAGGAGCGGGAGGACGGGATTCATAATGCAGTTTGGCTAAATTCTAATCGCAGATATCGTCGTTTCAAGTTCCTCCTTTGTTTCGATATCTATCCGAACAAGGGGCGGAAGAGATTTAGCAAGTCTCTCTTCTGGTGGCGAGGCTCTCCGATCGCTTCGCCGGTGCCGTCGCTCGCCTTCACCCAAATCCGATGAAGCCGGCGCCGCAGCGCTGCCGGCAGAAAGTACGAGATGATCGACCTCTATACGGACTCCTCGCCCAACGGCTTCAAGGCGACGATCGCACTCGAAGAACTGGCGCTGCCCTACCGTCTGCACCATGTGAAAATCGACGATGGTGCGCATCGCCGGCCCGAATTCCTGGCGCTCAACCCGCACGGACGCATCCCGGTGATCACGGATGACGACACTGGCGTCACCTTGTTCGAATCCGCGGCCATCCTGCTCTATCTCGCCGACAAGACGGGCCGATTGCTGCCGCAAGGGACGAAGGCACGCTGGGAGGCGATCAAGTGGCTTCAGTTCCATGCGGCGAGCATGGGGCCGTTGCTCGGCCAGCGCGTTCATTTCGAGATGTTCGCCGAGGAGAAGATGCCGGCGGCCATCGAACGCTACCGGCGCCTGACGGAGGAGGCCTTTTCGACGCTCGACGCGCGGCTGGCCGGTGTCTCCTGGCTCGCTGGCGACGAGTATTCGGTCGCCGATATCGCGACCTTCGGCTGGACCCATATCGCGGCGATCTGCGGCTTCAGCTTCTCCCACCATCGGAATCTCTTCCGCTGGCACGAGCGCGTCGCCGAGCGCCCCGCGGTTCAGCGGGGCATCGCGCTTCCCGCCCCGGCAACAGGCCCGTGAGCCCTTCCGAAGAGGTTGATCCCATGAACATCGCCACAAGACCCGTCTCGTCCCCGCAAAGCCATAGCGGCGCGTCCTCAGAGGCTTTTGCGAGGCATCCCGGTTATCGCCGGATGTTCGCGCCGGGCCAGCTCACGCTTGGAATTTTCCTGCCGCTGCGCTTCTTCCAGGGCGACATGCGTGTTCTCGAGGGGCAGGCCGAGCTCGTCGCCGATATCGACCGGCGTGGTTTCGCGGCCGTCTGGGTTCGCGACGTGCCGCTGTTCGACCCCGGTTTCGGCGATGCCGGCCAGGTCTTCGATCCGTTCACCTATCTGGCCTATCTCGCCGCGCGAACCGAGCGTACGGCTCTGGCGACCGGCAGCGCGATCTTCTCGCTGCGCCATCCGATCGACCTCGCCAAGATGGCGACGACTATCGATCATCTGTCTGGTGGACGTCTGGTTCTCGGTGTCGCCTCGGGCGATCGGCCGGTGGAGTTTCCAGCCTATCGCATCGATGGCGAGACCCGCGGGGAACGCTTCGCCGAGGCGGTGGCGTTTTTCCGGAAGCTGATCGGAGCCGGCCAGCCCTCCATCGTCTCGCCGCTGGGGCACATGAACGGCGTCGACTTCCTGCCCAAGGCGGCTGCCGGCGGCATTCCGCTTCTCGTCACCGGCTCAAGTCGGCAGCCGCTGTCATGGGTGGCCGAACACGCCGATGGCTGGCTGACTTATCCACACGCGACGCACACGCCGGAAG
>JAEXUU010000291.1 GCA_023452965.1 Pseudomonadota bacterium
CGCCAATGGTAAGCGCGTGCAGTGCTTCGGCGGCGCCAAGAACCACATGATCATCATGCCGGACGCCGACATGGACCAGGCGGTCGATGCGCTGATCGGCGCCGGCTACGGCTCGGCCGGCGAGCGCTGCATGGCGATCTCGGTCGCCGTCCCCGTCGGCAAGGCGACCGCCGACGAGCTGGTCAAGCGGCTCATCCCCCGCGTCGAGAGCCTCAAGATCGGCCCCTCGACCGACACCTCGGCCGACTATGGCCCGGTCGTGACCAAGGCGGCGATGGAGAAGATCAAGTCCTATGTCGACATCGGCATCGGCGAGGGCGCCAAGCTCGTCGTCGACGGCCGCGACTTCAAGATGCAGGGCTATGAGAACGGCTTCTATGTCGGCGGCTGCCTGTTCGACAACGTCACCAAGGACATGCGCATCTACAAGGAAGAAATCTTCGGGCCGGTGCTCTCGGTGCTGCGCGCCGACACCTATGAAGAGGCGCTGAAGCTGACCAACGACCACGAATACGGCAACGGCACCGCGATCTACACCCGCGACGGCGATGCCGCCCGCGACTTCGCCTCGAAGGTCCAGGTCGGCATGGTCGGCATCAACGTGCCGATCCCGGTGCCGCTGGCCTACTACACCTTCGGTGGCTGGAAGCGCTCCTCCTTCGGCGACCTCAACCAGCACGGCCCGGACTCGATCCGCTTCTACACCAAGACCAAGACGGTGACGGCGCGTTGGCCCTCGGGCATAAAGGATGGCGCCAGCTTCGTCATCCCGACCATGGGGTAGTACGGTTACCCAAAAGGGAGGGGATGTCGCCATGCCGAAACTCAGCGAAATCGAGCTCGGCCCGAACGATATCCTCATCCCTGATATCGACGATGCGCTGATCGCAGATTTCCGCCGGCGCGCCGAGCTCATGGGCAGAAGCGTGAGCGACTACATCCTCGACATAATCGCGCGCGGCGCAGCTCTCCCTCGTGAGCACTTCGCCGGCGCTTATGTCATCGTTCTGGATGACGAGCCATGACCGCCTTCTCCCTCACCGAAGACCAGATCGCGATCCGCGACATGGCAGCATCCTTCGCCGCCGAGAGCCTCGCGCCCCACGCCGTGCGCTGGGACCAGGAGAAGCATTTCCCGGTCGAGGAAATGCGCCAGGCGGCAGCGCTCGGCATGGGCGGCATCTACATCCGCGACGATGTCGGCGGCTCCGGCCTGTCGCGTCTCGACGCTGCAGTGATATTCGAAGCGCTCTCGACCGGCTGCCCGACGGTCGCCGCCTATATCTCGATCCACAACATGTGCGCGTGGATGATCGACCGCTACGGCTCGGACGAGCAGCGGCAGAAATTCCTGCCGAAGCTTTGCACGATGGAGCACCTGGCGAGCTATTGCCTGACCGAGCCGGGCGGGGGCTCGGACGCCGCGGCACTGAAGACCAAGGCGGTGCTCGACGGCGATCATTACGTCCTAGACGGCCAGAAACAGTTCATTTCCGGCGCCGGCGTCTCCGACCTCTATGTCGTGATGGTGCGTACCGGCGAAGCCGGCCCCTCCGGCATCTCGACCATCGTCGTCGAGAAGGGCACGCCCGGCCTCTCCTTCGGCGCCAATGAGAAGAAGATGGGCTGGAACGCCCAGCCGACACGCGCCGTGATATTCGAGAACTGTCGCGTGCCGGTGGCGAACCGGATCGGCCCCGAGGGCATCGGCTTCAAGATCGCCATGGCCGGGCTCGATGGCGGGCGGCTCAATATCGGCGCCTGCTCGATCGGCGGCGCGCAGGGCGCGCTCGACAAGGCGCTCGGCTATGCACAGGAGCGCAAGGCCTTCGGTGCCCGCATCGCCGATTTCCAGGCGTTGCAGTTCAAGCTCGCGGACATGGCGACCGAGCTGGAAGCAGCCCGCACCTTCCTCTGGCGCGCCGCCGCGGCGCTCGACGAGAAGACGCCCGACGCGACCAAGCTCTGCGCCATGGCCAAGCGCGTGGCGACCGACACCGGTTTCGAAGTCGCCAACCAGGCGCTGCAGATCCATGGTGGCTACGGCTATCTCGCCGATTACGGAATCGAGAAGATCGTGCGCGATCTCCGGGTCCACCAGATCCTAGAGGGCACCAATGAGGTGATGCGGATGATCGTGGCGCGTTCGCTGGTCGGACGGGCCAAGGGGAACTAGCAACCCGGATCATCCCGGGCGGGCGTGGTCCTCCGGGATCCATTCCCGAACGGTTCAGGCATGGATCCCGGCTCTCCGCTTCGCTGCGGCCGGGATGACTACCCGAAATACAGGCAGGGAGAGAACGAGCATGACCACGATCGCCTTCATCGGCCTCGGCAATATGGGCGGGCCAATGGCCGGCAACCTCGTCAAGGCGGGGCATACGGTCAAAGCCTTCGACCTGTCGCAGGCCTCCAAGGACGCAGCCTCCGAGCTTGGCGTCGGCATCGCCGCCTCGGCCAAGGATGCGGTCGCCGGGGCCGAGATCGTCGTCACCATGCTGCCGGCCGGCAAGCATGTGCTCGGGGTCTGGGCCGACATTCTCCCCGCGGTGAGCCCGGGCGCGCTGCTGATCGATTCCTCGACCATCGACGTCGAAAGCGCGCGCAAAGCCCATGCGCTGGCGGCCGAGCGTGGCTGCCTCTCGCTCGACGCGCCGGTCTCCGGCGGCGTTGGCGGCGCGAAGGGCGCGACCCTCACCTTCATGGTCGGCGGCAGCGCCGAGGCCTTCGCCAAGGGCGAGCCGATCCTTTCGGCCATGGGCCGCCGCGTCGTGCATTGCGGCGACGCCGGCAACGGCCAGGCGGCGAAGATCTGCAACAACATGATCCTCGGCATTTCGATGATCGGCGTCTCCGAGGCCTTCGTGCTCGCCGAGAAGCTCGGTCTGTCGCATCAGGCGCTGTTCGACGTCGCCTCGACCTCGTCCGGCCAGTGCTGGTCGCTCACCACCTATTGCCCGGTGCCAGGCCCCGTGCCGGCTTCGCCGGCCAACAACGAATACAAGCCGGGCTTCGCCTCAGCGCTGATGCTGAAGGACCTCAAGCTGTCGCAGGAAGCGGCCCAGGCGGCCGGCGCCTCGACGCCGCTCGGCGCCGCGGCGGCCCAGCTCTACGCCCTCCACAATGCCTGGGGCGAAGGCGGCACGGACTTCTCCGGCATCATCCATCTGCTGCGCGGCCGCGAGGGCGCCTAGCCCCGCGCCAGCCGCGTAGCGGCGATCGTTCGCGCGCATACGAAATCTTCGTCTTCGGCCGTTCCGGTCAAGCCGAAAGCGCGCTAGGACGGGAGGCATGAACGACGCCTCCCGCCCCCGCGAACGCTCCGCCCTCACCGGCTTCGCCACCAATCCGCTCGATCGACGCGGCGACCAGCGCGACCAGCCCGACGCGGTCGCGCGCTATCGCGCCAGTCCGGGCACGCGCCATGCGATCGTCGCGGGCGAGACGCCTATCCTGCGGCGAATCGGGGCCGAGGAGCTGACGATCTGGTTCGACGAGGCGCAGGCCGACGGTGTCGGCAAGGCACTCGACGAGGTCTTCCTCGGGATCCATCCGGAGGGCCAGGCGTGCTTCGGGCGGCTGATCGAGCGCCAGCTTACCGAGGCACTGCGCGAGCGCGACGACCTGCTCGTCACCGATCTGCGCAGCGTGGCGTTGAAGCGCCTCGTGCCGGCAGAGGAAGTCGGCCCGCTCGGCGAGGCCAAGGCGATCCTCGACTGGCATTCGAGGCATCGTTTCTGCGCCAATTGCGGCGGCCCGGCCCTGATGGTCAGCGGCGGCTGGCGTCGTGAATGCGCGCAGTGCGGCGCGCTGCATTTTCCGCGCACCGACCCGGTCGTGATCATGCTGGCGGTGCGCGGCGACAAGTGCCTGCTCGCCCGCCAGGCCCGTTTCGCGCCAAAAATGTATTCCTGCATCGCCGGCTTCCTCGAACCTGGCGAGACGCTCGAGGACGCGGTGCGCCGCGAGACCTGGGAAGAAGCGGGCCTGCGCACTGGGGCAGTGCGCTACATCGCCTCGCAGCCCTGGCCCTTCCCGAGTTCGCTGATGATCGGCTGCATCGCCGAGGCGCTGAACGACGACATCGTGCTCGACGGCACCGAGCTCGAGGACGGACGCTGGTTCAGCCGCGAGGAGGCGCTGTCGATGATCGACGGGCAACATCCGGACGGCCTGACCTGCCCGCAGCACATCGCGAGCGCCAGCACGATCCTCACGGCCTGGGCGATCGACGGCGAAGAGCCGACGGCCCGAGCCTGACGGCCACGGACGCCGCGGTCAGAGCGACGGCGTCAGCCAGAGCATATGGGCCTTGCCGTCATCGGCGAGGAAGATGCCGCAATCCAGCTTGCCATTGGCGAACTGCGCCTCGTAGACGTCGGCGGCATCCGACCCGACGCCCTTGAATACGAGCTGCCGCAGATCGCCCTTGGCGGCGAGTTCCTCCTGCAGCATCGGGAACTGCTCGCCGACGACGATGGCGAGCTCGGGGCTCATTCGCTCTTCGCCGGTACGCCCCTTTTGCTGGTCGGCGATGATCGCATGCAGCACCGCGGCACTTCCCGGCTGCGGCGTCCGGTTGCGGATGCGGGTCGCGAGCGCGGCCTCCAGCGCCGCGGCCTCGCTCGCATCGACACGCGGGGCGACCATGTCGAAGCCGCCCTGGCTCAAGGTGAGGGATGGCGCGGCTGCATCGCGGGACGCGGCGAAGCTGATCTGCGCCGGGACAGCCTTCAGGAAGAACTCGCCCTCGGCCTCCGCGAACAGCTCGAGCGCCGGCTGGCCGGTGAGCTGGGCGAACAGGCTGTCACCGCGCCTCTCGATCGCGATGATCGTGTTGGAGGGCAGCCGGTAATGACCGACATAGCGCTCGAACAGGGAGGGATCGATCTTGATCGGCGTGCGCGGCCGCGCCGGCGCCTAGCGTCGCCGCGCCACGCGGGGTTGTGTCAG
>JAEXUU010000308.1 GCA_023452965.1 Pseudomonadota bacterium
GCGGAACACCACGCTGAGATTGTTCGCGGGCATCGTCGTGACCTCTGGCGGCCCGAAGCCCGCGGCGGCCGCGAGGGCCGCGACCGCGTCGAGCTCGCGCAGGCCCCAGCGCGGGTCACGGCTGCGCAGGCTTTCGTCGAAGGCGGCATTGCTCGGCACGAGCGGCACGCCGCTCTGGCGATAGGGGCCGTAGAGATAGAGCGGGCCGCCCGGCGGCAGCAGCCGCGCCGCCTCGGCGATCAGACCTTGCGTCGCCGCCCAGGGCGAGATGTGGATCATGTTGATGCAGATTACCGCATCGGCGCGGGTGAGCGGCCAGCCCGGCGTCGAGGCATCGAGGGCCAGGGCGGGCAGGAGGTTCGGCAGTGCGGCTTCCTTCGCCCAGGCGTCGATGCTGGCGCGCGCCCCGGCATTCGGATCCGACGGCTGGAAGGACAGGCCGGGCAGGGCGGCCGCGAAGTGCACGGCGTGCTCGCCGGAGCCGCTGGCGATCTCGAGTACCAGCCCGCTCGCCGGCAGGGCCTCGCGGAGAACGGCAAGGATCGGATCGCGATTGCGCTGGGCGGAGGGGGCGAACTGGCGGGTTTCGGCTTCGGGCAAGTTGCGGTTCTCCCATCGCGTGCGCCGGAGAATGCTTCAAATCATGCCGCATTGGGGCAGAAGCAATCGAGCGCGAGAAACTGTGATCGACTCGCCAAGCTTAGCGCATCGCCCGTGCGAAAAACCGATACATACATTCTCGCGCGATGCTCTATAAGCGCTGGCGAAGCAGGCCGATAACGAGTGCGGCCCTGCAGCCTTCGAGCTGGTGTTGTTAACCGAGATTTTGATCGTCGTCGTCCTCACCGTCATCAACGGTGTGCTCGCCATGTCGGAACTCGCGGTCGTCTCGTCCAGACCAGCAAGGCTCAAGGTTCTCAGCGATCAGGGCAGCCGCGGCGCGGCGACAGCCCAGCGCCTCGCCGACAATCCCGGCCGCTTCCTCTCCACCGTCCAGATCGGCAACACCCTGGTCGGCGTGCTTTCCGGCGCCTTCTCGGGCGCGACGCTCGGCACGCGACTGTCCGACTGGCTGCGTGACGAGCAGGGCTTTTCCAACGCGGTCGCGGATGGCGTCGGCGTCGGCACGGTCGTCGTCGCGATCACCTATCTCTCGCTGATCATCGGCGAATTGGTGCCCAAGCAGATCGCGCTGCGCGACCCCGAGCGCGTCGCCGCCCGCGTCGCTCCGGCGATGGCGCTGCTCGCCAAGATCGGCTCGCCGCTGGTCTGGCTGCTCGACATTTCCGGCAAGACCGTTCTCGCACTGCTCGGCCAGAAGGGCGAGTCGGAGGAGAAGGTCACCGAGGAGGAGGTCCGCACCATCATCGCCGAGGCCGAGACGGCCGGCGTGCTGGAGCGCGACGAGCGCGAGATGATCTCGGGCGTGATGCGCCTCGCCGACCGTTCGGCGCGGGCCTTGATGACGCCCCGGCGCGAGGTCGAGCATCTCGACCTCGCCGACAGCCCGGCAGAGATCAGGGCGCAGTTGCGCGCGACGCGGCGCTCGCGCCTGCCGGTGCAGGATGGCGAGGCCGACTCGATCATCGGCGTCGTGACGGTCAAGGACATGTTCGACGCCTTCTCCGACGGCGATGGCCGCGAATTGCGCAGCATGGTCCAGCAGACCCCGGTGGTGCTCGATACGACCGGCGCGCTCGACGTGCTGCGCGCCATCCGCGCCTCGCCGGTGCACATGGCGCTGGTCTTCGACGAGTACGGCCATTTCGAAGGGATCATCACCTCCAGCGACGTGCTGGAGGCGATCACCGGCGCCTTCCAGGAAGAGGACGACAGCGAGCCGGCCGTGGTGACGCGTTCGGACGGCTCCTATCTGGTCGCCGGCTGGATGCAGGTCGACGAGTTCTCGCACGAGCTCGGCATCCATGTGCCGCGCGATGCCGACTACCAGACGGTGGCGGGCTTCATCCTCGCCGAGATGAACCGCCTGCCGAATGTCGGCGAGAGCTTCGAGAAGGGCCATTGGCGCTTCGAGGTGGTCGATCTCGACGGCCGCCGGATCGACAAGATCCTGGTCACCCGCGTCGACTGAGCGGCGGGCAGGGATTTTTCTTCTGGAGCCCCCTCATCCTGAGGAGCCGCGGAGCGGCGTCTCGAAGGATGAGGGTTGAGACGCAGCGTCCCTACGCGCTGCGAAGCTGCGTTCCCGGCGCCGTTGACGCCCTCCGGTCGCCATGGTCTAAATTCTGCAGGGGTTCATTCGCGACGACCCCGTGAGGCGTCAGCCCAAGGATCGCGTCCAGTCTCCTAGATTCCGGGAGGGACGCCATGTCTTCCAATATCCAGATCAGCGCTGCCCAATTGTCACGGCTCGTCGGACTGCCCGATGCGCCGGTCCTGATCGATGTCCGCAACGATGAGGACTTTGCCGCCGATGCGCGGCTGCTGCCGGCCTCGCAGCGTCGCCGGCATGACGAGGTCGCCGGCTGGGCCGGGGCCTATGCCGGCAGCAAGGTCGTGGTCTCGTGCCAGCGCGGGCTGAAGCTCAGCGAGGGCGTCGCGGCCTGGCTGCGGCACGAAGGGATCCCGGCGGAAGTTCTTGTCGGCGGCTTCGAGGCCTGGCGGGAAGCCAGCCTGCCGCTGGTCGACGCCCGCAAGCTCCCGGGCCGCGACGACGCCGGCCGGACCGTCTGGGTGACGCGGGCGCGGCCGAAGGTCGACCGCATCGCCTGTCCCTGGCTGATCCGCCGCTTCGTCGATCCTGCGGCCGTCTTCCTGTTCGTGACGGCCTCGGAGGTCGAGGCCGTGGCCGAGCGTTTCGGCGCGACAGCCTTCGACATAGACGGCGTGTTCTGGAGCCATCGCGGCGAGCGCTGCAGCTTCGACACGATGATCGAAGAGTTCGGCCTCTCGCTGCCGGCGCTCGACCGGCTCGCGGCGATCGTCAGGGCGGCGGACACCGCCCGGCTCGACGACGTGCCGCAGGCGGCCGGATTCCTGGCGGCGTCGCTCGGATTGTCGCGGATGTTTCGCGATGATCTGGCACAGCTTGAGGCCGGCATGCTGCTCTACGACGCGTTCTATCGCTGGTGCCGCGATGCCATCGAGGAAACCCATAACTGGCCGTCCGTGCCGGCAGGAGCAGGGGGACGGCCATGACGATCGCGACCGATGAGGCAAGCAGGGCTCCTGCTGCCGAAATTCCCTCGCTCGGCGAGGCGACCCGCGTCTGGGCGAAGATCGGGCTGCTCTCCTTCGGCGGCCCGGCCGGCCAGATCGCGCTGATGCACAAGGAGCTGGTCGAGGAGCGCCGCTGGATCGGCGAGCGGCGTTTCCTGCACGCGCTCAACTACTGCATGCTGTTGCCGGGCCCGGAAGCGCAGCAGCTCGCCATCTATATCGGCTGGCTGTTGCACCGCACGCTCGGCGGGCTGATCGCCGGGCTGCTCTTCGTCCTGCCCGGCGCGCTGGTGATGCTGGGACTCTCGCTGCTCTACGTGCTCTATCGCAGCGTACCGGTGGTCGATGCGGTGTTCTTTGGCGTCAAGGCCGCGGTGCTCGCCGTGGTGATCGAGGCCGGGCTCAGGATCAGCCGGCGGGCGCTGAAGAACCGGGCGATGATCGCGATCGCAGTCGCCGCCTTTCTTGCGCTTTTCCTGTTCAAGCTGCCGTTCCCGCTGGTGATCCTCTGTGCCGGACTGACCGGCTGGCTCGGCAGCCTTTATGCGCCGGCGCTGTTCGAGGCCGGCGGTCATGCCGGCAAGGGTGGGGCGCCCGAGTTCAAGGGCGTCGTCGACCTGATGTTCGAGCGCGGCGAGCTGGAGCACGCCAGGCCCTCGACCGGCCGGGCGCTGCGGACGCTGGCACTCTGGCTGCCGCTCTGGCTCGGCCCGGTGGCGCTGCTCTGGCTGCTCGCCGGGGGAGGCAATGTCTTCACGCAGATCGGCAGCTTCTTCAGCGCCATGGCGGTCGTCACCTTCGGCGGCGCCTATGCCGTGCTGGCCTATGTCGCGCAGGCGGCGGTCGAGGGCTATGGCTGGCTCGTCGCCGGCGAGATGGTCGACGGGCTCGGCCTCGCCGAAACCACGCCGGGGCCGCTGATCCTGGTGCTGCAATTCGTCGGCTTCCTCGCCGCCTGGCGGGTGCCGGGCGGGCTCGACCCGCTCGTCGCCGGCAGCCTCGGCGCCCTGCTGACGCTCTGGGTCACCTTCGCGCCCTGCTTCCTCTGGATCTTCCTGGGCGCGCCCTATGTCGAAGCGCTGCGCGGCAACCGGGTGCTCTCGGCCTCGCTGACCGCGATCACGGCGGCGGTGGTCGGCGTGATCATGAATCTCGCGCTCTGGTTCGGGCTTCATGTGCTGTTCGGTACCGTTCGGCCGGTCAGCTTTGGGCCGCTCGCGCCGGACCTGCCGGTGCTCTCGACGCTGGACTGGCGGGCCGCGCTGCTTTCGGCGGCGGCGATGCTCGCCATGCTGCGCTTCAAGCAGGGGATGATGACGGTGCTCGCCGGCTGCGCGCTCGCCGGCGTCGCCCTGCGCCTGCTGGGGTAGCGACTGTTTCATTCTGCGGAATTCTGAACTGCCCGGCTTGGAAATTGTGCTCGGGCGAGGGAATGATCATTTCGGTGGGTCTGGAGGCTTGCGCCATGACCCATCGTTTTCTCGAGATCGCGACGACGCCTGCCGTCAGGGCGGCGCAGGAGGCGCAAGGCAGCCGCCGCGCCTATGCCAGGCAAGAGGAGGGCGCGCCGCATCACGACCGGCTCGGCGGCAGCGAGGTCGCCTTCATCGGCGCCCGCGACTCCTTCTACATGGCGAGCGTCTCCGAGACCGGCTGGCCCTATCTGCAGCATCGCGGTGGTCCGCAAGGCTTCCTGCGGGTGCTCGACGAGACGACGCTCGGCTTCGCCGACCTGCGCGGCAACCGGCAATATCTCAGCCTGGGCAATCTCAGCACCGATGACCGGCTCTGCCTGTTCCTGATGGACTATGGCAACCAGGCGCGGCTGAAGATCTTTGGGCGCGCCCGCTTCCACGATCTCGCGGCGGAACCGGAACTGGCGCGCCGCCTGATCGTGCCGGGCTACCGCGCCGTGCCGGAGCGCGGCATGACGATCAAGGTCGAGGCCTTCGACTGGAACTGCCCGCAGCACATCACCCAGCGCTTCAGCGAGGCGGAGCTGGCGCCGGCGCTCGCGCCGGTGCGGCAGCGGCTGGAGGAACTGGAAGCCGAGAATGCCCGGCTGCGGGCCGAGCTGGCCGTGCGCGTCCAGAGCTAGAGGTCAGCGCCGCTCGTTCGTCTCGATGACGCGATATTCGGCGTCGACGATCTCGCCCTGCGCGGCGCCTTGCTGCGG